>JAFAYS010000412.1 GCA_019240175.1 Chloroflexota bacterium
ACGGTGCGCGGCGCGCGGAGAAAGCCTTTGAGAAAGCTCCACGCGGGTAATTGAAAACGCGAATTGCTCATGATCGCCCATTCTACCATTGGAAAACAAAACGCACGAGCACGTCGATGATACGAATCTTGTGACGGTAGCTGTCACAACATTATGTTATTGTTTAGCTAACCCGAGTTTGTGCGACGAGTCCTGGAGGATATACATTATGGCGACGATTGCGCTGCGTGTTCCCACTGCATTACCAGGCCAGGCGGTTTTACCGAGCGGCCAGTGCTATATCTTGTTCAATCGCGGCCCGATTACGGCGCGCGAGCTGATCGCGGAGAAGGTACGCGCAGAGCTACGCAAAGCGCGATCGGGCGGCATGAGCACAACCTCATTGGTGCTGCTCCTGCCGGATGGCGCGGAGATCGGCTTTGGGCCGCTCGACGAGCAGCTGGCGATTGCCCAGTCCTGCCGCGCGTTTACCGCCGGCCAATACCTGCTGCTGTATGACGGACGGCCACTGGTCGATCTCGACGAGCAGGTCGAGCTGAATCGACAAACGTCGCTGCTCTTCGTCTACGTGCCCAGCGTGCTCAACGAGGTTGTCGAGCGCCGGCTCAAAGACGCGGCCTAAGCGATACTTCTCACTGATCCGAGGCTATGGTCATCAAGACCATGGCCTTTTTGTTTTCTGCCGCGCCCTGGAACCTGGACGATGGTATGGTTGCAGGCTCATGGCAGCCTTTGTACAATGACGGCTAAAGTCTTATTCAGGAGCGCTATGTGAGCATCGATCAGGCAGAGTTTCGGCGAATTATGGGGCATTTCGCCTCAGGCGTGACGGTTGTCACAGTATGCCGCGAAGGAACATGTCACGGAATCACCGTGAGTTCTTTCTGCTCATTGTCGTTGGAACCGCCGCTGGTGCTGATCTGCATCGATCGGCGCTATAGCAGCCACGAGAAGATCCAGCAAGCCGAAACGTTTGCTATCAATATTTTGGCAGAAGACGGTGAGTGGCTTTCGCGGCATTTCGCCAGCCGCGAGGTTGATAAGTTTGCCAAGGTTGGCTACCACACCGGCGAAAGTGGCGCGCCGCTGCTCAACGATGCGCTGGCGACGATCGAGTGCCGGCTGGTGGATCAATATCCCGGCGGCGATCACACGATCTTTGTCGGCGAGGTGCTGGCGATGGCGGCGCAGGACGAGGGCCGACCGCTTTTGTATTTTCGCAGCGGCTACCACAAGCTTGGCTAAGCATACGGTAGACACGCAGGAGCGCTACGAATAAACTCGTAGCGCTCCTGCGTACAGATTGCTCCCGGCTGGATTACGATCAGGCGGCTCTCAGCGCTAAGTGCAATATGCCTGTCGCTTTCGGACCAAGAAGACACTGTGAACGATACTACAATCGCTAACTACCTTCTATAGGAAGGCGGCGCGAAACTGCGCTAGTACTGAGACCTAGGCCCGGCAATGCTTAAGGTTGCAGTCGGCCTAACTTGGTTGCCAGACCGGTATAGGTTTCGGGCGTAAGCGCCGCCAATTCGGCCTTGACCGCTGCCGACACATCCAGCGTCTCGATAAAGGCACGAATATCTTCCAGCGTCGGCGTGCGTCCACGCGTCAAACCTTTGAGCACCTCGTAGGGCTCGGGATAATTTTCGCGGCGCAGAATCGTCTGGATCGCCTCCGCCAGCACCTCGGGATGCGCGGCCAGCTCGGAGCGAATCGTGGCTTCGTTGGGCTGGACGCGCTCCAAACCTCGCAATGCGCGCCGGTAGCCGACCAGCGCATGGCCAAACGCGGTGCCGAGCGTACGCAGCACCGTGCTGTCGGAAAGATCGCGCTGTAGCCGTGAGATCGGCAGCTTGCGGCCCAGCAGCTCAAGCAGCGCGTTGGCCACCTGAAGATTGCCCTCGCTGTTCTCGAAGTTGATCGGATTGACCTTGTGCGGCATCGTCGACGAGCCGACCTCGTGCGCGGCCAGGCGCTGCACAAAATAGCCGTCGCTGATGTAGCGCCACATATCCATATCCAGATCGAGCAGGATCGTGTTGACGCGGCGCAGCGCATCGCACATCTCGACCAGCGAATCGTGCGGCTCGATCTGCGTCGTCAGCAGCGTGGGCGTGAGCTCTAGGAAGCGAATAAAGGCCTGGCTGAAGCGCAGCCAGTCGACGTCGGGCATTGCCGCTACCTGCGCGGCATACGTGCCGGTCGCGCCGTTGATCTTGGCCGTGATCTCGACGCGTACCAGCGTATCATTGGCGCGGCCCAGGCGATGCGCGAAGACATTCAGCTCTTTGCCGAGCGTCGTCGGCGTGGCGGGCTGGCCATGGGTGCGCGAAAGCATTGGCAGCTCGGCGAAGGTTGTGGCAAACTCACGCAGCATGACATAAATATCGGCGACGGCGGGAACCAGCACTTTGTCGCGCGCCTCGCGCACCAGCAGCGCGTACGACAGATTATTCACGTCTTCCGAGGTCAGCGCCCAGTGGATCGCCTCATTCCAATCAGCCATTTCTAGCCCAGTGAGCTTTTCGCGCAGCCAGTACTCGACGGCTTTAACATCGTGATTCACGCGGCGGTCCCAGGCGGCGATCGCGGCGGCATCGTCGGGTGAGAACTGGCGATACAGCGCCCGCAGCGCGCCCTGCTGCGCGGCATCCAGCGGTTTAACAAAGGTAATGCTGGGCGAGCGTGCCAGAAAGATCAGATATTCGACCTCGACCTGCACCCTGGCACGGTAGAGCGCGGCCTCGGTGAGATACGCACGCAGCGGCGCGACCTCCTCGGCATAGCGGCCATCAAGGGGTGATAATGTATCTAATGATGTGGGCATAATTTCGACTCCTTCGCAGAGGTTGCGATCATATGGTAGCATACCCGCGACGAATGGTTGCGAGACGGACAGTGCTTGACGTATAATGCCGCTGCTTTCCCGCCAGCGTCGCTTGAAATTGTTTTCGCTCGCGTTTGAGGACTCATGCACATTAAGATGAATTGGTTCGCATCTGCTTATGTTGTTTGCATGCATGATAGGCTATTCCAGGGTGCGCGGAGGAAGGGAGGATTGCGGTGAGCAAATCAGGCGTCGTTCTTGTTCACGCCCATCCGCTATTTCGTCAGGGCTTGCGTTATCATCTATCCGGGCATCCCGAATTTCGGATCACTGGTGAAGCCGGTAATGGACAGCAAGCAATCCAGCTGGTTGATTATACCGATCCCGACATCGTGCTGATCGAAATCGATCTGCCGGGTGTGAACGGGCTGGAAGTTGCGCGCGCGATCAAGCGCAGCCACCCCAACATCGGTATTGTGCTGCTCAGCGCCGAACAGGACGAGCGGCTGATGATCAAAGCGCTCCGCGCCGGCGTGGCCGCATTTATTCCCCGCAACGTGCCGTGGGAAGATTTGCTTAAAGTGCTGCAAAACGTGCGTCGCGGCGATTATCCGATCAACGATCTGGTCCTGTCGATGCCGCAGATGGCCGCGTCGGTTTTGGAAGAGTTCCGTGCGCTGAGCGCCGAAGAGCAGGGCGATAACATCTACTCGCCGTTGTCGCCGCGTGAGATCGAGGTGCTGGAGCTGGTCGCCGCTGGTCGCACCAACAAAGAGATCGCGGTTCGGCTCAACATCAGCAATCAGACCGTCAAAAACCATATCTCGTCGATCTTGCGCAAACTCGCCGTCAACGACCGAACTCAGGCCGTGGTCTTCGCAATGCGCCGTGGTTGGATCAAAGTCAACCAGGGCGAGCGAGCATAGCCGTGAAACACCGCTGGTTGTTGGCGATCTGCCTGTGCCTGCTGGCGGCATGCGCCGTAGACGCGACACCGCCGCCCGCTCCGATCAACCGTCAGACCGCGAACGCACTTACGCCGCAGCCGACGATCGCGCCGCCAACCGCGACCGCCAGCCCTACGGCGACCGTCACCGCTGCGCCAGTGGAGACGATAACGCCCAGCGAAGAGACCGCAACCTCGGTTGCCCAAGACGATCCTAATCTGGTCGACGTGTCGTACTGCCGGCGTCCATTTGGTCCTGCCGATGGCTCACGCTTCAGCGCTCGGCTGAGTGAGATCCGCGCCGCCGATCTGCCGCAGTTCGAGCAAGTAACCTTTGTTTTCACCGATACAACCGGCCTGCTGCATGGCTCGGCAAGCTGCACGTTCGGCGCTGCCTGGCCTACCGACGCCGGCTACGGCACCACAGAGGCACCGGGCGACTCGGTGATCGCGCTGCAGCTCGACGATTGGGCGCACGACGATCTGTTTGCAGCTTCCGCCTTGACTGAGACGGTCGAGATCACGCCCGGCGGTTTGCTTGAGCGTGTCTCGCTGACCGCCGATCCGCTGGAAAGCCGAGGCGCGCTGCTGGGCATCGGGCTGCGCGAGCCGCGTCCGTTCCGGGTGCGCACGCAGGATAACGAGTTGATTGTCGAGGTAGCGCGTAATGCGACGTATCCGCCAGCCAACGATCCGCTCGGCCAGGCTGAGGGTACCGCGCCCGATCTAACCAAACCGGTCTTCTTCCTCCAACATGGCGATGTGTATCGCTTCGAGAACGGCCAGGCGCAGCCGGTGGTGGAAACGCCGGAGCTTGAGACGGGCCTGGCGATCAGCCCGGACGGCTCCTTGCTGGCGATGTGCCGCGCCGCCGCTGATGTCGAGCCGTTTGGTCTGCCCTACGATGTGCGCGCCACGCTGTGGGTCATGCAGCCCGACGGCTCCGATCCGCGCCTGTTGGCCGATGTTGGTGGATGTGCTGAGCCAGTGTTTGCCGCTAGCGGCAGAACCGTCGCGTTCACGGCCAACATTGCGTCGAGCCCGCCCTCGGTGCTGCAAGTCTTCACAATTCCGGTTGTCGGTGGAGAAGCTACGCCTGCCACCAGCGAGCTTGACGAGTGGAGCCGCTTCCAGCCCGGCTGGCTGCCTGATGGCCGGTTGGTCTATCGCGCGCGCAGCGACAGCGATCAAAATGTGATCTTTGTGCGCGACACCGACGGCAGCGAGCGTGAGATTACGGCGCAGCTGCTGACAGGTGCAGCGTATCGCGGCGTGGGCAGCTT
>JAFAYS010000679.1 GCA_019240175.1 Chloroflexota bacterium
CCTGCGTCGATGTGCTCAACGTCAGCGGATGATCCACTCCCAGCGCGGTCGGCTCGCTCAGGCCGCGTAGCTCGGCCCGCCAGAAGCGCTCGGCCTCGTCCACGGGCTGCGTCTGTAGCCATGCGATATAGTCGCGATAGCCACGCACGCGGTCGAGTGCCACCGTGGTGCCGCGCGCCAGTTGTTGGGCGGCGGCGAACACATCTTTGATCACCAGCGGCGTCGACCAGCCGTCAAGCAGCAGGTGGTGAAAGCTCCACACCAGGCGATAGCTGGAGTCGCCGAGGCGGAATAAGGCCAGGCGCATCAGCGGCGGTGTTTGGAGCGCAAAGCCACGCGCGCGGTCAGCCTGCAAAAACTGATCGAGCCGCTGCTGCCGCGTGTCGTCGTCGAGCGCGCGCCAATCCTCCTCGTGCCACGGCACCTGGATGCTGCGATGCACGATTTGCACCGGTCGCTCCAGCCCTTCCCAGCTAAACGATGTGCGCAGAATCGGGTGCTGCTCGACGACAAGCTGCCAGGCGCGTTTGAGGGCTGCCGTGTCGACATGGCCCGCCAGCACACAGCTATACTGCACCGTATAAATCTCGTCGTCCGGAACGAGCAGCTTATGCACCAGCATGCCTGCTTGCAAAGGCGACAGCGCATACAGATCCTCGATCTCGGCGATCAGCGTCCGACGTGCGGCGGTGGCACGCTGCTCGTGCAGTCGCTGTAGCACGCGATCAAGCTGCGGCTGATCCAGCCCCGCAAGCGGCACATCCGAGGGCGTTAGACTACCGGCTGCCGGCAGCTGGCAATAGGCGATCAGCGCCCGCAGCTGATCCATGAAGCTCTCAGCCAGCCGCGCGACCGTCGCATCGCGATACACGTTGTCGCTGTAGGTCCACACAAAGCGCAGCCGGCCCTCGTCGATGTAGCCGTCGACCTCAAGCAGATGTGGCCGCGGATTCAACGGGCTGCGATCGGTGATGTGCGACTCGCGGATCAAGCGGAAGCGCGCGGAAGCGCCGCCAAACGATGGATCGAACTGCCCGAGGTAGTTGAAGCTGACCTGTGGCTGCGGCTGCGCGGCCAGATCCACAGCCTCGCCGCTGAGGAAGCGCAGGATGCCGTAGCCGATGCCGCGCTGGGGCAGACGACGCATCTGCTCTTTGATCGCCACCAGCGCCGCGCCGATCTCGCGCGCCTGCTCGATGTCGAGCAGCACCGGGAAGATCGAGGTGAACCAGCCGACCGTGCGCGAAATGTCAAGATCCGAGAACAACGCCTCGCGACCGTGGCCTTCCAGATTGACCAGCAGTGAGCGGTTGCCGGTCCAATCCGCAAAGGTCAGCGCCAGCGCCGTCAGCAGCACATCGTTGATCTGCGTGCGGTAGGCTGAAGGCACCTCATGCAGCAGCGTTGTCGTCTCTGCGTCGGTGAGCGATGACCACACGGTTTGCACGCGCGCGCCGTCATTGGTCTGGCCCGGCGAGTCGATCGGCAGCGCGGCGATCTGGCGCTGCGCAATGCTGTTCCAGTAGCGCACCTGGCGGTGCAGCTCGTCCGCCGTACGCGCGTACTCGGCCTGGCGCCTGGCCCAGGTCTGGAACGAGGTTGTTTTGGCGGGCAGATCGACGGATCGCTGTTGCTGGTGCTGCGTGTAGGCGGTCTCCAAATCTTCCAGCAGAATGCGCCACGAAACGCCGTCTACCACCAGATGATGGACAACCAGCAGCAGCCAGTCGGGCTGCGCGCCGCGTGTAAACACGGTACCGCGTACCAGTGGACCGGTTGCCAGATCGAGGCTGGCCTGCTGCTCGGCGACCACTGCCTCAAACGTCGCTTCGCGCTGCTCGTGAGGCACCGCCGCAAGATCGACAACTGTGACACGGCTGGGCTGTAGCTCCTCGTCGTGCCACTGCTGCCAGCCTTGCTCGGTCTGCCGGTAGCGCAGCCGCAATGCATCGTGGTGCTGCACCAGCGCGTCGATCGCCTGCTCAAGCACCGCCAGATCCAGCCGATCCCTGGCCTCGACCACAAATGTCTGGTTGAAGTGCTGCGGTGCCGGCCAGGCTTGCGCGAAGAACCAGCGCTGAATCGGCGTGAGCGGCACGTCGCCCGAGACTGGTCCCTGCTCCACCTGAGGCGCTGCTACGGCGACGCTCTGCGCGGCTAGCTCGGCGATCGTCGGATAATCGAAGATGTCGCGGCTGCTGACCTGGATGCCGCGCTGGCGAGCACGCGCGACGATCTGAATGCTGACAATCGAGTCGCCGCCCAGCGCGAAGAAGTTGTCGTGGCGACCGATGAAGGCGCGGCCCAGCACATCGCGCCAGATGGCGGCCAGCGCTTGCTCGGCGGCGGTCTGCGGCGCTTCACGCGGTTGATCGTCGTCGATCGCTGTTGGCAGCGGCAGCGCCTGTCGATCGACTTTGCCATTGGACGTCAGCGGCAGCACGTCAAGCAGCACAAAGGCCAACGGGATCATGTAGGCAGGCAACCGCTCGGCGAGGAAGGCGCGCAGGCCCTCAGTGGAGGCCCTCACCCCCGGCCCCTCTCCCGCTGCCGCAGGCGAGGGGAGATCGGCGGTACTGCTGTGTTCCTTTGTTTCTTTGTTCGTTTGTTCTTCTTCGATTCTAGGTTCTAGGTTCTGGGTTCTAGGTTCTATATACGCCACCAGCTGCTTCACGCCGCTGTCATCTTCGCGCAGCGCCACTACAGCATCTTGCACGGCGGCGTGGCTGCGCAACACGGCTTCGATCTCGCCAAGCTCAATCCGGTAGCCGCGCAGCTTGATCTGATCGTCGATGCGGCCCAGAAACGCCAACGTCCCGTCCGGATGCCAGCACACACGATCGCCGGTGCGATACAGCCGCGCGCCAGCGCGGGTGCCCTCTGGGCGGCTAAAAGGATTGGGCACGAAGCGCTCAGCCGTCAGATCGGGCCGGAAAAGGTAGCCACGCGCCAGACTATCGCCGCCGAGGTACAGCTCGCCCGGCGCGCCTGGCTCCACCGGCTGCATCCCCGCATCCAGCACATACGCCTGCACATGCGGCAGCGGTCGTCCGATTGCGGGGTACGCCGGCAGCCCGGGCTGCTGTGTGGCAACCACCCCCGACGTCGCGACGACCGCGCACTCGGTCGGGCCGTAGTTGTTGATCAGCGCAAACGGCAGATCGGTGGGCGCGTAGCTGTGGAGCTGATCACCGCCCGTCAGCAGCGCGCGCAGTGAAGTATTGCTGGGCCATGGCAGCCGCAGCGCACGCTCAGCCAGTGGTGTCGGCAGAAAAGCGATCGTGATGCGCTCGGCAATCAGCCAGTCGTGCAGCAGCTCTGCCGAAGGCCGAATCTGCTCGTCGACCAGGTAGAGCGTGGCGCCCGCGCAGAGATACGGCCAGACTTCCCAGACTGCGGCATCGAAGCCCAGGCCCGCTACCATCGTCGCGCGATCCTGTGCCGTGATCTCGAACGTGTGAAGATGCCAGCGCACCAGCTGCATCACCGCCCGATGCGACACCGCAACGCCTTTGGGCTGGCCGGTTGAGCCCGAGGTGTAGATCACGTACGCCAGCTGATCAGGATCGCATACGACAGCCGGCGGCGCGTCCGGCGCGAGAGCCACGCGCGTGCCAAAGTCGCCATCGATCAGCAGCACCTGCATGTCGCTCAACGCTGCGATCTTGGCTGTCAGCGTTTGCTCGGTGAGCACAACGCTAACGCGCGCGTCGGCGAGCATAAAGCTCAGCCGCTCGGCGGGATAGCTCGGGTCCAGCGGCACATAGGCAGCGCCTGCTTTAAGCACGCCCAGCCACGCGATCAGCAGCTCCGGTGAGCGATCGAGGCAGACACCGACTTGGGTTTCCGGTCCCACTCCATGGGCGCGGAGCGCATGAGCAAGCTGATTCGCGCGGGTATCGAGGTCGCGATAGCTGATCCGCATATCGCTACAAACTACGGCAACGACGTCGGGTGATGTTTCTGCCTGAATAGTGACAAGATCATGCAAAAGCTCGGCGACATCCGACGCTGCATGGAAAGAAAGATCAATGCTCGAATTCACGTCTAGGCCACACCTTAGATTCAAAAGCGATCACGTACTGGTTGCAAAAACATCAGGAGCCGTATAGCGGCCATGTAGGCACGGCTGCGCTGGCGCTGCGTACCGCCTCATTGCGTTGGGCACAGATACACCCAACGCTGCGTGGGGCTACGTTCCGCAGTGCTTGGCAATAGCTCAGGCTAGGGCAAGCGAGGGCAAATCCCTGTCCGACGCTGGACGATAACGTTGTGTTCGCCAGAGATTCGCGGCGGTTCATGCATCGGTAGCAGATATGGGAGCGATCCTGCTTACCGAATGTTGGGCGTGCATCTTCCCAACAGGTCGCCTGATTAAGCTGGCTAGATTGCAGTAGACGAATGTTTGCGCTTCAAGCAAGTCGTTTCGGGGGCCACGACTTCAATTAGTAAA
>JAFAYS010000633.1 GCA_019240175.1 Chloroflexota bacterium
CGCTCCCAGGTAAGCCGGTACACATCACGCGGACCGATGCGAACCCGATCAAAGCGCTGCTGCCATTCGGGGGCTGGCCGATTGGATGTCCACTCACCTCTACCTCTCCACTGCACCATCTGATGCGGGTCCTCAAACTCGACCGTAGAGACCGAATACAAACTCTCGTCTGGCCTGGACTCCGACCGTTCTGGAGCCACGAATTTCATACGCACCCGTAGCGTGTCCGGCTCACCTGCGCTCATGGTAGTTCTATACGCCGGCTCAACATACATTCTTTCAAAGCGGTAGCCTGGCCCGGCTTGCTCCGCGTAGGTCCGCGCCAGTGCTTGCAGCTCGGGCCAGGTGAGCGGTGCGCATGCAAGCAGCGTACAGCGCTGACGATAGCCTAGATACAACAGCATTCCGACCAGAATGAACGCGACAAGGATGGCGCGAAAGGGATATTTTGACATAGGGCATCCGTTCGTGAATGTGCGAGGCATTGCAACACACGTATGATAGCAAAAAGGACGCTCGTGTGAGCGCCCTTGTCGATACCTGCCTGGTGCGCAAACCGAGTTGACGGTAATCGCAATAATCCGCTTTTTCTTCGTGTTATGACAATATGGAGCTTTATAACACTTGATCGAGCGCGGCAATCCTTGTACTCTAGATCCCAGAGTGGAGGTTTTGAAAATGGCAACTGCGTATATTGAACTTTCGGATCAGGAGATACAAGCGTTAGAGCGACTTGCCCAGCAAACAGGCAAAACACAAGCCGAGCTATTACATGAAGCGGTTACAGATCTCCTTGCACACATCGATACCAGTGATCGTCTCGATCTGCTTCAACAAGCACGCGGCATCTGGCGAGATCGTGATGATCTGCCTGATGTACAGACACTTCGTACAGAACTTGACCGATCTTTCAAGGAGTAATGAATGGCGGGACCGCTGCTCCTCGACACTGATGTCCTAATTGATTATTTGCGTGGTCGCATAGAAGCTGTGACCTATATCCAAGGTTTGGCCGATCCATTATCAATATCGGCGATCACTGTTGCCGAGCTATATGCTGGTGTGCGAGACGGAGCAGAGAGAAGGGCATTGGAGACATTCATTCGCGCCTTTCTCATTCTGCCAGTCAACCAAGAGATTGCGGTTAAGGGTGGTTTATACCGACGAGATTACAGCAAAAGCCATAGTGTTGGCCTTGCCGATGCACTCATTGCGGCTACTGTCGATCACCATCAGGCTACGCTGGTAACACTCAATAACAAGCACTTTCCTATGCTTGCCGTTGTCGTTATTCCATATCAAAAATCATAATCAAAGGACGCTCGTGTGAGCGCCCTTGTCGATGCTTGCCCTCGGTTAGACTACCGCGCCGTCCAGCCCAGATCGATGTTGTGCGCGACGCCCGTGATCGCGCTGGCGCGCTGCGAGGCCAGAAACAGGGCTAGCTCGGCCACCTCCGACGGCTCGATCAGCCGTTTGATCGCGGCGGGCTCTAGCATCACGCGCTCGATCACCTCCGCCTCGGGAATGCCGCGCGACTCTGCCTGGGCGCGGATCTGGTTTTCGACCAGCGGCGTGCGCACGTAGGCCGGGCAGATCGCGTTGACGGTGATGCCCTGCGCGCCCACCTCCAGCGCAACGGTTTTAGTCAGGCCCAGCAAGCCATGCTTGGCGCTGATATACGCCGACTTGTACGGGCTGGCGACCTGGGCATGCACGCTGGCAATGTTGATAATCCGGCCCCAGCCCTGCGCTTTCATGCCCGGCAGCAGATATTTGATCAGCTGGAACGGCGCGGTCAGCAGCACCTGAATCATACGATTCCAGGTTTCTTCGGGAAACTCGTCGACCGGCGCGATATGCTGAAAGCCCGCGTTGTTGACCAGAATATCCACGCGACCAGCCACCGCCAGCGCCGCGTCGGCCAGCTGCCGCGCCTGCGCCTGATCCGTCAGATCGGCCTGCGCAAACACACCGTCGATCGCGTCCGCGACCTGTTGCGTGGCAGGATGAATATCGTGGACGACGACCTTCGCGCCTTCGCGAGCAAACGTCTCGGCGATCGCCCGCCCGATGCCGCTGCCCGCACCGGTGACCAGCGCAACTTTGCCTGCTAAGCTCATGCGACAACTCCCTCCTCAGCCGAGCGCTCGCTGGTTCCGTAGCGCGCCCGCAGCTCGGGCTTGAGCACTTTGCCGCTGGATGTGTGCGGCAGCTCGGGCAAAAACAGCACCGACTTCGGCACTTTGTAGCGCGCCAGGCGCTCCCGGCAATGTCGCAGCAGATCGTCGGCGGTTAGCGTGAGATCCGCTCGTGTGACCACCAGCGCGCGGCCAACCTCGCCCCAGCGGGTGTCGGGCACGCCGATCACCGCGCACTCGGCGACCGCAGGATGCTCGTAGATCGCGCGCTCGACCTCGGTGGGATACACGTTCTCGCCGCCCGAGATAAACATGTCCTTTTTGCGATCGACGATAAAATAGTAGCCCTCGTCGTCGATCCGCACCAGGTCGCCGGTGTGAAACCAGCCATCGGTGATCACTGCCGCCGTGGCCTCGGGCTGCTTCCAGTAGCCCGCGCAGACCGTCGGGCCGCGCAGCCACAGCTCGCCGATCTCACCCTGCGCCACATCGCGACCATCCTCGTCCACCACACGCGCGTCCAGGTGGAAGATCGGGCGGCCAACCGAGCCGGCCTTGCGGATCGCGTCCTCGGGATTGAGCGTGAAGCAATTGACCGAAACCTCGGTCAGGCCGTAGCCCTGGCGAAAGGGAATGCCGTACTGCTGATACGCCTTGATCAGCGGCACCGGACAGGGCGCGCCGCCGGAGATAAAGAAGCGCACGCTGCTGAAATCGGTCTGCGCCAACGAAGGCGAGTCGAGCAGCATCTGAAACATCGTCGGCACGGCGAAAAAGATCGTCACGCGCTCCTGCTGGAGCAGCTCAAGACAGCGCTCGGTCGACCAGTCGCGCATCAAAATCATTGTGCCGCCCGCGTGGAGCACCGGTAGCGTCAGCACATTGATGCCGCCGGTATGAAACAGCGGCGTGTGAATAATGCTCACGTCGTCGGCGTGAATGTCCCAGCCGACATTGGTATTGAGCGAGTTCCACACGATCACGCGATGGGTCAGGATCGCGCCTTTGGGCCGTCCAGTCGTGCCTGAGGTGTAGAGGATCAAGTGCGGATCGTCGAGATCGACCTCTTCCGTAACCGGCCCGCCGTCAGTCCGCGCGATCAGATCGTCGTAGCGCGGCACGACTCCATCATTGGCACCGCTCAGCCAGAGCAGCATCGCGATCGGAGCCTGCGCCTGCACGTCGCGAACCACCGGCGCAAACTCAGGATCGGCGATCAGCACGCGCGGCGAGCTATCGCCAATCTGGTAGGCCAGCTCAGGCGCGGTCAAGCGCCAGTTGAGCGGCACCAGGATCGCGCCGAGCTTGCCGGTGGCAAAGAGCGCATCCAGATACTCGATCCGATTACGCGCCAGGATCGCCACGCGCTCGCCTTTACGCACGCCGCACTCGTGACGCAGCGCGGCGGCCAGCCGGTTGGCCCGCTCGTTGAGCTGACGGTAGGAGTAGCGCAGGCCGGTCGTGTCGTCGACCAGCGCCAGCCGATCGGGCGTCAGCAGTTCGCGCTTGCCGAGCCAATCGCCGATATACATAGAGTTCTCCAGAAAAAGCAACAAGGGCGGACTACGCTCGTGCGGGCGCAGTGTGTCATGCCGCAGTTACAGCCAGGTTCCAGCAGCGCGTCGCTACTGCGCCAGCCAGGTATCGACCTGCGCGGCAACCGCGCTCTGCCAGCCCAGCTCAAGATGATTCACAGCGCTATTGGTAACCTTCTGGCTGAGCGTGCCGATGCCGCCGGTATCGCCGCAGCTCGCGCCGAAGACCACGCCGTCGCTGGGGCCGGTATGCTCGTTGTGAATGTCGGGAATATCGTTCGCGCCGCCGCAGTAGAGATAGGTCTTGACGCTGGCGGGAATGCCTTTGGTGCGGATCGTGTTGACCAGTGAGCCGCTCATGGCCGCATCGATGCCGGGACTATACGAGACGTAGCCCCAGCCGCCGTAGTAGGTGGTGTACCAATCTTGCTCGGTCGTCGACAGGCCGTAGGTGCTATCCCAGCGATACAGCATCTGCTTCTGGCCGGGAAAATAGCTGCTGGCAACGCTCAGCTCGGGATGCGAGTACCAGATGCCGTAGCACAGCATCTCGGTGTGCGCGGCGGGAGCGTTGGCCGCAATGCCGCACTCGGGGAAGCTGCCGACCGAGGGCAAGATCCCGTGGCGGAAGGTGTAGTCGAGGCCTTTGTTAGGACCGCCGAGCAAGATCAGCTTGCGCACACCGCCGCCGTAGGTCGAGCCGCCCGATTTATACACCGACGAGACGTACTGCCGCGCCGCGAACGCGCCTTTGCTCCACGCAACCACATCGACCTGCGCCGCGCCGGTCTTGGCTTTGATCGCATTGACCGCGTCGTGGATCTGCTCGGCCCAGTAGTAGTTGTCGCCGTGCTTGTGCGGAAAATTAATCGCGAAAACTTTGTAGCCGCGACTTGAAAGATATTGCATCAGGCCGGTCGAGGGGCAACTTGTGACGCCGCAGTTGCCGAGATTCGGCGCGGCCCACGCCCGATCGGCATTGTCGTTGGCTCCATGCACCAGCAGCAGCGGCGTCGGCTTGGTGCCGGTGTCCCAGCCGGGCGCGTGGTAGAGCAGAAAGCGGCTGGAATGTGGCCGGCCCGTGGCGAAGAAGGTCGCGCGCTGCCCATCCTGATCGTTGCGTCCGTCGGCCAGATACTGCTCCGCCGCAAACATCGCGCCGTTGTCCTTCCAGCGCTCGACTTTGGCCCAGCCATAGCTGACCGTGGTGAACGTCGCCTCAAGCGTGACCGAGCCCGTGGCCTGAGTCGGCCAGGGAACCGCCAGCAGCGCGGCCAGCATCAGCCAGAAGACAACACGGACGGAACGACGGAAGGGCGGAGACTGCATAGAAACCTCCTAGAAGAACCTAGAACCTAGAACTTAGAACCTAAAAGACGGAAGCTAGAATCTAAAAAAATAGAACAAAAACGAAAGAAGAAGTGAAGAAAGAGCCAAGAACAAAGAATAAAAAGAAATCCAAGAACTAGAGGCTAAAAGAACAAAAACATCAAGCAATACAGCTTAACTCTCTGGTGCATATCGCTGCGGGGTGAGGACCTGATCGAACTCAAATCACAACACACGTGATATTGCTCATCCCCTAGGTTCTAGGTTCTTAGTTCTAGGTTCTTAGCCTCCCCACCGCACAGCCGTCGCGCTCCACGTGTAGCCGGTGCCAGCGCCAGCCAGCACAATCAGATCGCCGTCGTGGAGCAGGCCGCGATCTTGAGCCAGCTTGAGCGCCAGCGCCTGATCGACCGACTGGATGTGGCCGTACTCTTCAAGATAGATCGACTGCTCCTCGCGCAGGCCGATCGAGCGCAGCAGCTCACGGTGAAACGACGGCTTCATGTGGGTGATCGCCAGGAACTTCACATCGTCGCGGGTAGCGCCGCTGTTAGCCACAGCCTCGTCGATCACATGCACAAAGTTCGAGAGCGAGACCGCGCCCAGCCGATCGCGCATATCTTCGAGCTGCAGCACATCCAGCCGGTGCAGATCCTCGGCGATCGTCGTGGCGCTGGGCGGATTGAGCGAGCCGCCGCCGCGCATAACCACGTTTTCACTGAACGAGCCGTCGACCAGCACCGCCGACTCCAGCACCTGATTGCGGCGCAGGCCACGCTGAAGCAGCAGCGCGGAGCCGCCCGCGCCGAAGTTGAACATAAACCGCGCGCGCGCGTTGTCGTAGCTGACCAGCTCGTTTTCGCGGGCGGCGGCGACCAGCAGCACGTTGCGCAGTTTGGGATCGGCGCGCATCTGATCGCGGGCGACTTTGAGGGCCAGCGGCGCTCCCGCGCAGAGGGCGTAGATCTCGTAGGCGTAGGCGCGCGTCGCGCCCAGCAGATGCTGAATCTTGGCCGCCGCCGACCACACAAAATAATCTTTGTACTCGCTGCCGTGATAGATGATCAGATCGACCTCGGCGGGCTCGACGCCGGCGCTGGCCAATGCCTGCTGCGCCGCACGCGCTGCCATCTGCGACGGCT
>JAFAYS010000690.1 GCA_019240175.1 Chloroflexota bacterium
CATGCGCCACCAGAATATTGTCGAGCAGCAGCACGTCGCCTTCCTGCCACGGAAACGCGATCGTTTCCTGCTGATAGGCCGCGCGAATCTGCTGAAGATCCGCTGTGTCGATCGAGGAGCCGTCGCCGTAGAAGACGTTTTTGGGCAGGCCGTGCTCGCCGAACTCGGCCAGCAGCGCGTCGCGAATCTCGGGCTCAAGCGTCGAGGCGTGGAAGGCGGTCGCCTGGTTGAACCAGACCTGCTCGCCGGTCTCGGGGTGCTGGATCACGGCGGGGCGGATCTGGCGCGTCTGCAAATGGTTTGCGTCTTTCCACTCGAACTCGATTTGATTCTGGCGGCAGAACTCGGCCATCACCGCTTTGTCGTCGGTGTTGAACGCCTGCTGCCACGAGATGCCGATCTTGTCGCCGAAGTTGCGCTCGTACATCAGCTGTTTGGCGATCAAGCGCTCGCGCAGCTCGGGATCGATGCGCTTGAGAATGCCCCGGCAGTCGGCGATCGGTGTTTCGCCGCCCTGCTTGGCCGCCGTGACGCAGCAGAACAAGATCTTGCGCGGCCACACGCTGGCGTAGGCCATCTCGTTGTGCAGCTCGATCGTTTGGTCGGCGGGATAGTCGGTTGAGGTGTAGATGTTGCCGCTAACCTGGCTGCGTGGCGTGGCGCGATCCTGATATTCCAGCAGTTCGCCCGAGATCGCCTCGGTGAAGCGCTCCAGCCCCTCGGTGCCGGCGATGCCAAAGCCACGAAACAGGATGCCGCCGTGTTTGACCAGCTCCCCGGCGATAAACGCGCGCTGGCTGCGGCCCCACTCGATCAGATCCACGCCCTCGACGGCGGGCTCGATCACCAGCGGCAGATTTTGGCCCGGCTGGATCTCACTGGTCTTGATCAGGCTGCTCACGTCGGCGCTGATCGCCTGGCGGCGGGTCACGCCGAGCTTCTTGCCGCTCGGCTTAGGTGTATTGGCATTATTGGTCATTGTTATGCTCCGTGTTGCTAGAAGCGCTCAGCGCGCTCCGCTTGATAGTTCTCAGCTTTTGTAGCTGCGTGGCCTTGCGCTCTTGCTGCTGCGCGGCCCGCTGCTGCTTGTCGGCGTCGGTCAGCAGCGCGAACAGGTCGGCCAGCGTTACGTCGGGCTGGGTCACGATGGTTTGCAGGATCGTCTGGAAGTGCAGCAGCAGCCGCTCGATCGTGCTGGCCGCGAATAGATCGGCGCGGTAGTGCAGCTGCGCCAGCAGGCCCTGCGGCGTTTCTTCGGCGATCAGCGCCAGCTCAAAGCGTGTCGCGCCGCCGGGCACATCGTAGGGCCGCAGCTCGATCGCGGCGAAGTTCAGCGCGGGCATCGGCGCGTTTTGCAGGTTGAAGGTGGCCTGCACCAGCACGGGACGGCCCGGCGCGCGTGCCGGCTGAAGCTCGGCAACCAGCAGCTCGAAGGGCAGATCTTGATGCGCGTACGCGCCCAGCGTGGTCGACCGCACTTGATCGAGCCATTCGCGAATGCGCGGATTGCCCGACAGATCGGCGCGCAGCACCAGTGTGTTGATGAAAAAGCCGATCAAGTTTTCGACCTCAGGCCGCGTGCGGTTGGCGATCGGCGCGCCCACCAGCAGATCGCGCTGGCCCGTCAGATGGCTGAGCACGACTTGATAGGCTGCCAGCAGCGTCATGAAGAGCGTCACGCCCTCGCGCTGGCTCAGCTGTTTGAGATCCTGCGTCAGCTCCGGCGGCAGTCGCAGCGATTGGTGGCCGCCCTGCACGGTTTGGGCGTCGGTCGTCGGCTGATCCGTGGGCAGACTCAAGAGCGCCGGGCTGCCAGCCAAGCGATCTGTCCAGTAGGCCAGCTGCTGATCCAGAACTTCTCCCTGTAGCCATTGTCGCTGCCAACTGGCATAGTCGGCGTACTGGATCGGCAGCGCGGGCAAGGCGATCGATTCGTCGGCGGTGTAGGCGCTGTACAGCGTGATCAGCTCGCGCACAAACACGCCCAGCGACCAGCCATCCGAGACGATGTGGTGCATGGTCAGCAAGCAGATCGACTCGTGCCGATCCAGCAGCAGAACGGTCACGCGTACCAGCGGGCCGGTTTTGAGATCGAACGGCTGCGCGGCCTCGGCGATTGCCAGGCGCTGGGCTTCGTGCTCACGCTCGGCTTCCGGCCACGTTCGCAGATCGACGATCGCCAGCGGCAGACCCAGTGCTGGCAGAATAATCTGCACCGGCTCGTCGTGCTCGGTCGCAAAAACCGTTCGCAGCGTTTCGTGGCGCTGCACAATCGTGTCGATGCTGCGCTGGACCGCCGGGAGATCGAGCGGGCCGCTGAGCCGCACCGCGACCGGCACGTTGTAGGCGCTGGTGCCCGGATCGAGCTGATCCAGGAACCACAGCCGCTGCTGGGCGAACGAGAGCGGCAGCCCACCATCGCGCGCAATCGCAACGATCGGCGGGATTGCGTTTCCGGCTGCCTGGCGTTGCAGCGCCGCGAGCTGTGTGGCCAATCCTGCGACGGTCGGCGTCTCGAAAAGCGCGCGCAGCGGCAGATTGGCCTGGAATGCGGCGCGAGCACGAGCGATCACCTGCGTGGCCAGCAGCGAGTGGCCGCCCAGCGCGAAGAAGTTGTCGTCAATGCCGACGCGCTCGACATGTAGCACCTCAGCCCAGATGCTGGCCAGCAGCTCCTCGGCGGGCGTGCGCGGCGCGACATACGCCTGCTCTCCATCCGCGCGGGCGGCGTCGGGCTGCGGCAGCGCCTTGCGATCGAGCTTGCCGTTGGGCGTCAGCGGCAACGCGTCGAGCAGCACAAACGCCGAGGGCAGCATGTAGGCGGGCAGGCGCTTGGCGAGGAAGGCGCGCAACGCAGAACCTAGAACCCAGAACTTAGAACCTAGAGGGAGGACTTCCCTGCTATCGTTAGGTTCTAGGTTCTTAGTTCTAGGTTCTTCCGTCACATACGCCACAATTCGCGGGTCGCCGGTTTCTTCGCGCACGATCACCACGACGTCGCGGACGGCCTCATGCTGGCGCAGCGCGGCCTCGATCTCGCCCAGCTCAATGCGGAAGCCGCGCACTTTGATCTGGTGATCGACGCGGCTAAGGTAGTCGATCGCGCCGTCGGGCCGGTAGC
>JAFAYS010000724.1 GCA_019240175.1 Chloroflexota bacterium
CATGCTCGGCGCTGTGACGCGACGGCGCTGGCTGGTCTGGACGATCGCGCTGCTGCTGGTTTGCCTGGATATTGGCGTCGCATATGGGGCCGGCACGCACAGCACGGCGTTCTACCTGGTGAACAACGGCGTGCTCGTGCTGATGACCGTGGGCATCACTAATCTGTGGGTGCAGGGTGGCATGAAAGCGCGCGATCTCACGCTGCTCGGCGTGGGCTTGACCGTCTACGATTACCTGGCGACGGCGGCCTTCCCGCTTATGGCGGCCATGTTTGATCGTTTGAGCGGCCTGCCCTTCTCACCGATGATCGGCTGGCGGGTTGGCGCAGGATTAGTCGGCGGCATCGGCCTGGGCGATGTGCTGCTGGCGACGATTTTTCCGCTGGTGATGTGGAAAGCTTTCTCGCGCACCGCTGGCCTGATCGCAGCTGGGCTGGCGCTGCTGGCCCTGGCGGGAGTCTTCAGCCTGCTGAGCAATGACCGCGTTTTCCCGGCGATGGTTGTGCTGGGTCCGATCATGCTGGCGCAGTATCTGTTCTGGCGCTGGCGCTGCGGTGCCGAGCGGACGACCCAACAGTTTCGCGCCGCATTGAGCGCACCGTTGTCAATCCCCTAACGCGCATCCGCATCCGCTGGGAGCTTCACGACGTCTGGCTTGTCGTGTACACTAGACGAGCCGCAGCCAGGCTAGCTGTGAGCTATGACGTGGAGTTGTTCCCATGCTTTCACCCAACGATCGATCAACCGTTCCGCTCACCAGTGAACAGCGCAATGGGCTGATGGTAAACACTGTAATGCCTGTGGTAATCGTGCTTGGTACGGTCGCCGGCGTGGCGCTGATCGCGAGCTGTATTCTTCCGCGTTTTATCAATGCGCCGTTTGTCGTGCCGTTCTTCCTGTGTGTGGCCGTGCTGTTTCTGGCGATGATTGCGGTGCTCGCCCGGCATGTCTTGCAGCACTATGCGGATCTGCGGCTGGGCGTGGCCTATTTAAGCACGGCAGAGCTGATCGGAAAGCGCGCCACGACGCAAAGCCCGCGCACCTTCTACGCCGAGTTTGCCGACATCGGCGCGCTCAGCGTGTTCTATGATGTCTACGAGCCGCTGACGATCGGCCAGCGCTATCGCGTCACGTACAGCCCGCACACCAAGCGCGGCTGGGCGGTTGAGCCCGTAGAGTCAGTGTAGAGCGGGTATTGGCTGTATTCATCCAAGGAGATCTACCTGCATGCAGCATCTGTCTGCTCCCCGCACGCTATGGCATGGCTTGACGAGAGTCAGTAGTATGCTGCTCCTCAGCAGTCTGCTGGTTGCCTGCGCTTCCCGCACATCCACTTCTTCCAGATCCTCCCAAGCGGCGCTTATTCCGCCCAACGCGTCTGACGTTTTCATCGACGATTCTGCTTCGCCAGGAGCGCAGAAAATCACGTTCGTGACCGATCAGTCTGCCCAGGTCATTCTGGACTTTTATCGTGCGGAATTACCACAGCATGGATGGTCTTGGGGCTGCTCAACCACGCATATAAAGAGCGTCCAGGGACCATGTGACAGCAATATCACGCTGCGGGACGAAGATGCTCATGATGTGTACTATCGCACAGAAGGACGATATCGACGCGGGCCAACCTTTGAAGTCATCATCAAGCAGGAAACACCACCACAGACATTCGTAGAAGTCTATGATCAGTGGGCATATGCAAACAGATGAAGTCGATCGGGAACGAGGCACGCGCGAGCCAGTGCCGCCGAGCGCTGGTGCTGTGGCTGCGCCGCCCCTGTTCCTCCCCTGCTGATCAAATGCTGCATGGTATAGTACACGCTCCACCGATTTCAATCACATGAGGTAGCTATGCCATCGGCAACAAGTTTTGGCGTTTTTTTGACGGCGGCGATTGTGCTGGCCGTCACCCCTGGTCCCGGCATTTTTTATGTGCTTGCTCGTAGCCTCAAAGGTGGCCGCCGTGAAGGCATCGCTTCCAGCTTTGGTACCGCGCTGGGTGGGCTGGTGCATGTGCTGGCGGCTGCTCTCGGCCTATCGGCGATTCTCGCGACCTCCGCGCTGGCTTTTACACTGGTCAAATATATCGGTGCCGCCTATTTGATCTATCTTGGCGTGCGCACCTTGCTCGGCAAAGACGATCTGGACCTCGATCCTGCGGTTACCGGAACGACGCGCCGGGCCTTCTATCAAGGGATCACCACCGAGATCCTCAATCCCAAGACCGCCTTAGTGTCTATCCGTAAATTGATCGGAGGTGGACAAAACGACGGAGGTCTCTGACAATTGAGGTGCTACCACTCAACTACAGAAAGGCTCCGTCGT
>JAFAYS010000737.1 GCA_019240175.1 Chloroflexota bacterium
GATCAGCACAATGCCGCTTGAGGCCGAGCGATTAATAAACTGTTGCATCGGGCCGAGGATGCGCGCGATCGGTGTGACGCTCCAATGCGGCGCTAAAAAGTTTCGTTGAGCCATTCGCTCCCCTCCATCCAAAAATAGGTACCGGCAACACAAAAAAGAGGCAGCACAACCCGTTGTGACAGCCTCCACCTTGCCCGGAATTCAGGCTCCGAGCCACCTATTCACATATACATTCTTGACTGGATAGGCGTGTATTGTAGCAAGCACTGTGCGCGAACGTCAACTTTAGCGCCCCGGCACCCAAACTATGCTCGCCGCGTACCGCCTGTTTCGATTAGTTCAGCCCGTTGGCAGCGCATGCTGTTCGATCGCCTGTCGACGCTGGGTACACGCCACGGCCAGCTGCTGCCAGGTCTCCGCGATTTCGCTAGCCGGCAGTTTGACTGCGCGCTTCCACTCGGCGACACACCGGCAGCGGTACTCGCTCCCCAGATTAGCCATAATCCAGCGCTCATATCCGGCGATCCAGGTGAGCGAGGCGCTAAGCAGTGTCAACAAGCAGCGCCACTCGCCGGCGCTGGCCGGCTTTTGCATGACGGGCAGCTGCGCCATCTCCCAGATCGTGGTAGGGAGCTCAACACTCGATGTCAGCTGCGGCGTGAAACCACAGCGCGGCAGATACACAGCGCCATGCCCGGAATCGCTGTAGAGCAGGCCAAAGCCCCAGAGCACCACCGCGCGCGTCGCGTCAAGCTTGAGGCTGTAGGCGCTGCTGCCCAGCTTGCCCTTGGGAGGACGATGCCGCTCGAAGCCATGCGCCAGCAGCAGATTCCCTTGCGCGCGGCAGATATCGCGGCCCCAGCACCAGCCCTGAAGATTGAGCAGCGGCGTACCGCGACGACGTACTTCGGACGGCACGCAGAGCAACGAGCGCGCAGCGGGCGGCGGTGTTGACTGTGTTTGATGATGCTTGCGAGTTGATTTCATTCCTGGCTCCGACATATAACTTATTTATTGATATATTATCTCATTATATACAAGGACTAATAAAACACAAATAGAAATACTCGAGTATTATCCACTAGTTGTACTCTTCTTCTTTGAAATACCATCTCAAATACAGGCAAAGAGCGACAGTGCTACAATACGCTCATGGCTAGCGATGCACTTGTAGCGGATCTTCGGCGGGCGGTCGACGGCGAGATTTACGCCGACCGCATCATGCGCGCGCTCTACGCGACGGACGCCTCGCCCTACCAGATCGATCCGGTCGCGGTGGTTGTGCCGCGCAGCGAAGAGGCCGTGCGCGCGACGCTGGCAGTTGCTCGCAACCACGGCGTGCCGATCGTGGCACGCGGCGCGGCGACCAGCCTGGCCGGGCAAACCGTCGGCGCGGCGATCCAGCTGGACTTCTCGAAATATCTCAACGGGATTCTGGAGCTAAACGCCGCCGAGAGCTGGGTGCGTGTCCAGCCGGGCATGGTGCTGGATCATCTGAACGGCGAGCTAGCCGGCCATGGCCTGAAGTTCGCGCCGGATGTTTCGCCCTCGAATCGCGCGACGATCGGCGGCATGATCGCCAATAATTCGTCGGGCGCGTACTCGCTGCGCTACGGCAAAACTATCGATCATGTGCTGGAATTGCGCGTGCTGCTCAGCGACGGCAGCGAGACCACGCTGCTGCCCATGGCCTCCGGCGCATGGCAGGCGAAGTGCGACCAGCCAGATCTTGAGGGCGCGTGCTATCGCGTGGTGACAGAGTTAGCCCAACAGCACCGCGACGAGATCGAGCGGCGCTATCCCAAGATTATGCGGCGCGTCGGCGGCTATAACCTCGACGCGTTTGTGGCCGACGGATCGCTGAGCCTAGCCAACCTGATCGTCGGCTCGGAGGGCACGCTAGCGCTGATTCTAGAGGCCAAGCTGCGACTGGTGCCACGTCCAGCCGCCAGCGGTGTTGTGCTGCTTGAGTTCGCCGATCTGTTTGCCGCGCTGGATGCGGTCGTGCCCTGCCTGGAGTGCGCGCCGGTCGCCGTCGAGCTACTCGACGATCTGCTGCTGGATCTGACACGACGCTCGCTGGCCTTCAAGGACTCGCTGGCGATCCTCAAGACCGAGGCCGCCGCGCTGCTGCTGGTCGAGTTTTTTGGCGACGACGATGCGGATGTCGCGACGCAGATCGATCGGCTGCTGGTGCATCTACCGTCCCGCGCGCAAGTTGCGGCGGTCACACGCGCGATCACGCCCGCCGAAAAAGCGCCGATCTGGCTGGTGCGCAAAGCGGGGCTGCCGCTGCTGCAAAGCATGTCGCCCGGCCTCAAGCCGGAAACCTGCGTCGAAGACAGCGCGGTGCCGCCCGAGCATCTGGCGGCCTATATCCGGCGCTTCAAAGCGCTGATTGAGGCGCACGGCACGATCGCAGCATTTTACGGCCATGCCAGCGTAGGACTGCTGCATGTGCGGCCACTGCTCAACCTGCACAATCCAGGCGACGTCGGCAAATTTCGGGCTCTCTCGGAGGGCATTCGCGATCTGGTGCTTGAGTACGGCGGCGCGGTCAGCGGCGAGCACGGCGACGGCCTGATTCGCTCCGAGCACAACCGCGCGATCTTCGGCCCTGAGCTGTACGCAGCCTTCCAGGCGATCAAGCGTACCTTCGATCCGCAGAGCATCTTGAATCCCGGCAAAATTGTGGACGCGCCGCCGCTCGACTCGCATCTGCGCTATGTGCCGGCGCGCGGCGTGCCGGTGGCGCTGCGCACACACTTTGCCTTTGGCGACAGCGAGAACATGCTTGGCGCGGCGGAGCTGTGCAACGGCAACGGCGCATGTCGCAAAACCGACAGTGGGACGATGTGTCCCAGCTACATGGTCACACGCGACGAGGCGCACTCGACGCGGGGGCGCGCCAACGCGCTGCGACTGGCCTTGGGCGGCGCGCTGCCCGCTGCGGAGCTATGGAGCGATCGCATGCATGACGTGCTCGATCTATGCATCGAGTGCAAAGGCTGCACCGCCGAATGTCCCTCGCGAGTCAACATGACGCGGCTGAAAAGCGAGTGGCTGGCGCACTACTATCAGCGTCACGGCACGCCGCTGCGCGCCCGGCTCTTCGGCCAGATCCACACGCTCAATCGTATCGGCTCGGCGCTGGCTCCGCTCTCGAACTGGCTGCTCCACGCGCCCGGCATCGGCCTGCTCAACGAGCGATTGCTCGGCATCAGCCGCGCGCGTCCGCTGCCGTCGTTCGCCCGGCAGCCGTTCGAGCAGTGGTTTGCCGAACGAGAACCAAGAACCGGGTGCCCTCTGGGCGACCTAGAACCTAGGGGAAGAATAAGGGAACAAGGGAACAAGGGAACAAAGCAGTACCACAATTCCCCTCGCCTGCCGCAATGGAGGCGGAAGCCCGCCGACATTCGGGGAAGGGGGAAGTCGCGCAGCGACGAGGGTGAGAGCCATAATCAAGAACCAAGAACCAAAAACCAAAACCCGGGTGAGGGCCGCACTGTCGTGCTCTTTCCCGATACGTTCACGCGCTTCAACGAGCCGCAGATCGGTATCGCCGCGACGAAGCTGCTGGAAGCGCTGGGCTACACGGTGATCATCCCGCGTCGGCTGGTCTGCTGCGGTCGTCCGATGATCTCGAAAGGTTTGTTGCATGAGGCGAAGCGAGCAGCCCAGCAGCAGCTTGAGTGGCTCGCGCCCTACGCGGCTCATGGCCTCCCGATCGTTGGGCTGGAGCCGTCGTGCTTGCTCACCTTCCGCGACGAATACCTGGATCTGCTGGACGATCCGCGCTGCCAGCAGCTACGCGACCACAGTTTGCTGCTGGACGAGTTCTTGAGCCGAGAGCTAGAGCGCGGCGCGTTTCCTGCTGATCTCCTGGCAGCGGCTGAGCCCGGACAGCCCGCGCTGGTACACGGACACTGCCACCAGAAAGCGCTGGCCTCGACTGCGCCGACGCTGGCGCTGCTGCGGGCAGCCGGCTTCGAGCCGCGCGAAGTCGATAGCGGCTGCTGTGGCATGGCCGGCTCGTTTGGCTATGAGCGCGAACACTACACGATCTCGCTCGACATCGGTGAGCGCAGGCTGCTGCCAGCCGTGCGGGCATCCACCGACGAGACTTCGATCGTCGCGATGGGCACGAGTTGTCGCCAGCAGATCCGGCATGGAGCCGGACGATCGGCGCAACATATCGCCGAGATCTTGTGGACGCGCATCGCCGCAGGACAAACCGACGAAGGCGCGGCAGCCTTGGCCAAGGAATAATCAGGAGAAGCAGGGAGCTATGCAGCCACGAAATACAAGCTCACCGCTTGCGCCCGCCGTGATGGTCCATTTTTATCGCGGTGTGATGGATCTGTCCACGACCTGGCGTTCGCGGATCGACAACACAACCAACTGGGCCGTCGTCACCGCCGGCAGTATTGCTAGCTTTTTGCTGAGCGACCCCAGCCATCCACATCTGATGGCGCTGCTGGGCATGTTCCTGGTGTTTGCGTTTCTGGCGATCGAGGCGCGGCGCTTTCGCTTCTACGATCTGTGGAGCGGCTGGGTGCGGCTGATGGAGACCGAGTACTACGCGCCGCTGCTGCAGTACAACCAGATCGAGAGCTCGGAGCAGTGGCACGCCATGCTCCGCTGCGATCTGGAAGAGCCGCACTTTAAGATCAGCCTGATCGAGGCAATGGGCCGCCGGCTGCGCCACAACTACTACGCGATCTTCGCGTTTATGTTGCTGCTGTGGCTGGTCAAGCTGTTGCCGTCTGCCGATCCGCAGCCCGGCCAGTGCACTGCCTTTTTACAGTGCGCCGCAATTGGCTCGATCCCTGGCGGCGTGGTGCTGGGTCTGGTCGGGCTGTTCTACGCGTATCTGATCGGCCTGATGCTCTTCACGCCCAAGCTGATCGGCACCGGCACTGAGCTGATCGAGCGCCGCACGATCTTTCGGCGGATGGTCGCGCCCGACGCGCAGCTGGTCGGATTCAAGCGTCACGGCGAACTGCCCTACATTGTCGGCAGCGCGGCGCGGCCACCCGAGGAAGATTAGCCCAGGCTGTGACAATATCCGGCGACCGGCATTTATTTAACCAGGATGTTTGTCTGAGACCGTGTGTTACAATACGAGCAGAGGCCAAGCCTTTGTTCATTACTTGTTAGCGATATGTGTCGATCAATGACGCCAACCCAAATCATCCCCCACATCATACGCCGCCCCTCTCGCGCTGCCGATCCCATTACAACACATTGCCAATATCGGCCCAACGGATTGGGCAATTAAGATGATCCACTTGATCGTGCCTTTGGTCGCGGCGTTCACGCCTACGCTGCTGTACACACTCATGCTGTGGTGGCTGGATCGCTACGAAAAGGAACCGCTGCATCTGCTGCTGGTCACCTTTGTCTGGGGTGCGGTTCCAGCGCTGGTCATCGCGATCTTTGCCGAGCTAGCCGTCGACGACCTGGCGCAATATGTGTTCGGCCCTGGCGCAGAAGCCACGATTGTCGCGCCGATCGTCGAGGAAGTGCTCAAGGCCCTGGTGCTGATCGCGCTCTTCGTCTTTGTGCGGCGCGAGTTCAACGGCGTCCTGGACGGCATCATCTACGGCGCGCTGGTCGGCTTTGGCTTCGCGATGAGCGAGAACATTCTGTACTTCATCGCCTACTCGGATCAAATCGTCGGCGTGTGGCTGTTGCGCAGCGTGATCTTTGGCTTCAACCACGCCTTTTTCACCAGCATCGTCGGCATCGCGCTGGGCCTGGTACGCTACGAGAAGCGCCGCTGGGCCGGCTATGTGGCAGTGCCGCTCGCACTCTGGCTGGCGATCATGCTGCACGCGCTGCATAATTCGTCGGCACAGATCGGCTTTTTGAGCATGCTGCTGGCCTGGGTCGTCAACGGCGGCGGCATCTTGATCGTGCTGGCGACGATCGTGTTGTCGCAGCGGCATGAGCTGCAATGGCTCAACGCCGAGCTGGACGAAGAAGTCGCGATCGGCGTGATCACCTTGGCGCAGTTCGAGCGGATCTTGAGCCCGACGCTGCGATCACGAGCGGAGCTGAACACGCTGCTGACGCGGGGCTGGAAAGACTTTCGTGAGCTGCGGCACTTCAATCATCTGCTCACCGAGCTCGCCTTTGTTAAGTACCAGCTGCACCAAGGCGATCGCTTCTGCTGCGTTGATGATGTGTTGGCCCTGCGACACCAGATTCAGGTGATGCAGCCCGCGCTGGAAGAGCACGGGCGGCACACTGTCCTTTCTTAATCTTAGCTGCGCGTGCCGCCGTCGATGCGGAACACGCTGCCGGTGACGAACGAGGATAGATCCGAGGCCAGATATACCACGAGCTTGGCAACGTCCTCCGGCTGACCGATGCGACCAAGCGGCACCTGTGACACCAGATCCGGGAAGCCGGGCGGCAGACCTTCAAGAATCGCTGTGTCAACCCAGCCGGGACAGATCGCGTTGACACGCACGCCCGAGCCGCCTAGCTCAAGCGCCGCCGTCTGCGTGAGCTGAATCACGCCGGCCTTGGACGCACCATAGGCCCCGAAGGCAAAAGTGCCGGCCACACCAGCGATCGAGGACATGTTGATGATGCTGCCCCGCCCTGCGGCAGCCATCGCGCGGCCTGCATGCTTGACACCCAGAAACACGCCATCAAGATCGACTGCGACGACGCGCCGCCACGTCTCCAGCGAGGTATCGACGATCGGAGCGATCGTGCCCAAGATGCCCGCGTTATTCACCATCACATCAAGCGAGCCTTCTTTGGCCAGCACGCTCGCCACCGCGCCCTCAACCTGGCCCTCCTCAACGACATCACAGCGCAGGTAGCGCGCGCTGCCGCCACTCGC
>JAFAYS010001018.1 GCA_019240175.1 Chloroflexota bacterium
CACCGCAACCTATGACGCGTCGTACTGGATGGCGTCAGACACCAAGAATCAGCCCCAGACACACACCCAGATCGTCATCAAGCTCAACAACATGATGCGATCGCTCCAAAATCCGCCGCCTGATCCGCCAAAGCCTGATCCGCCAAAGAAGGCATACTAAAGCACAAAGAACAGAGAACAGAGAACAAAGGCGCATGAACGTGGTTCAATAGCACCGATGCCCTGTTCTTTGTTCTTTGCTTCGCTGTTCTTCCTCAGGCTTTTTCGAACGGAGATTCGCGGGCAAGATAGTAGGTCATGCTGTGGAGCAGAGATACAGGATCGATGTGCCGGACCCACACGCCATCGGGAACTTGCACGATCACCGGGGCGTAGTTCAAGATCGCTTCAACGCCGGCCTTGACCAGCATATTGACGACATCTTGCGCCTGCTCCGCCGCGACCGCCACGATCGCCATACGCACGTTGTGCTCACGAACCACGGTCGAGATCTGATTGACATGCTGGATCGTCAGGCCAACCAGCTCGTTGCCGATCTTCTTGGGATCGGTGTCGAACAGGCCGACGATATGAATGCCTTTTTCGCTAAAGCCGCTGTAGCGGGCGATAGCTTGGCCCAGGTGACCCACGCCGACCAGCACGACGTTCCAGTCCTGGCTCAGGCCAAGAATCCGATTGATATGATGCAGCAGCTCATCGACTTTGTAGCCAATGCCTTGCTTGCCTAGCTGACCAAAATATGACAGATCCTTGCGGATCTGAGCCGCCGTCACATTGATACGCGCGCCAAGCTCTTGCGAAGAAACTGACTTCACACCTTCTTGCTGCAAATAGGCGAGCGTACGGGCGTAGAGCGGCAAACGCCGGACCACGACGTCCGGAGGCATACTCTGCTTATCCACCCTGTATCTCCATCGTGCGAGGACATTTGTGAAATTATCACAAAGTATAGGGCAAGGCCGAAAGAGTTGTCAACTTATTTCACAAACCAGATTGTCCAAAGGTTCAAGCGTCTGCTATAATCCCCGCCGATCCAGTTTCAGGAGGATACACGCATGATTCGTCGTGCATACCGCGCACGCTGGTTTGGAATCATATTAATTGCGCTGCTGCTTACCGCCTGTGCCGAATCGGTCGGGCTGATCAATACACCGCCAACCGTTAACGATCTGGTGCAACGGCCTCAGGAGTTCGCCGGCAAAGAGGTGACCGCCCAGGGCTTTTACCTGTGGAAGCCAGGCGATCCTGCGACCTCGCTGCTGCTGCCGGGCGTGAGCACCGCCGACCGCAGCAACCAGGACGCTCAGCCGATCTTTGCCAGCGTTCAGTGCGGCAGCGATGGCCAGTGCCAGCCATCGACAACCGCCGTCGGCGAGGCCAGCACGGGCTCGGTCTGGCTAGAAAACTTCCCCGCCGAGGTCACCGGCGATCTGCACCGTCCCGGCGATGCCGTCTGGGGCGCGGTTGAGGTCACCGGCCTGTTCGAGGCCAGCGGCGGCTACGGTCCCGACGGCAGCTACAAATACCGGCTGCAAGTCAGCGAGGCGCGCTCGCTGCAGCAGATCGAGCGCGAAGTCTTCGCCGTCGAAAACAAGCCGCTGGGCGACGGCAAAGCCACGATCTTCGACATCACCGCCGACCCGGCCAAGTTCAACGGCCAGAAAGTCACCACGCAGGGCTACTACTTCTGGAGCCCGGCCACCAGCGGCTCACTCGTCGAGAAGATCGAGCGCGAAAAAACGCCGGATGACAGCGTGGGCGGCATGCCGACGCCCGGCGGCGTGATCATGGGCCTGGACGGCTTCCCGCCCGACAAATCGGCGGAGCTCAACCTCGGGCCGAACAACACCTACGTGTGGGGCCTGATCGAAGTGACCGGCACGCTTCAGACCGGCGACTTTGGACCCGACGGACGCTACAAGCAGCAGATTACCGTCGAAAGCGTTCAGGTATTGGAGCAGCCCAAGTAGCGCAGGCAGATCGAAAGCCCAACTGATCGTCGCATAATCCAATGACCAATGACGAAGTGTTGCCAGCAGTGGTATAACTACTCAAGACTCGTCATTGGTCATTTAGTTTGGTAAACAACGCCCGTGTATTTCTTCATCGAGCCGATGCGTGAAACCGATGTGTCGCGTGTGCAGGAGATCGAGCGTCAAAGCTTTACGACGCCCTGGTCGGCGACAACCTATCTGCGAGAGCTGCGCTCGCCGGAGTATTCGCGCTATATTGTGGCCCGCAGCAGCCGCACCCGGCCACGCGACGAGCAGTTGCCCGAGCCCGAGCCGCGCCGCAACTGGCTAGCCAATCTGCTGCCCGCGCGCTTTACCACGCCGGTCACGCCAAGTCCCTACCCGGTGGTCGGCTATGGCGGCATCTGGCTCACGGTTGACGAGGCGCACATCACCACGATCGCGTCCGCGCCCGAGGTACGCGGCAAAGGCATTGGCGAGCTGCTGCTGAACGGCTTGATCGATCTGGGGCTGGAGCTGGGCGCGCGCTTTATGACGCTTGAGGTGCGGGTTTCGAATGAGGTCGCGCAAAATCTCTATCTCAAATACGGCTTCGAGGCGCGCGGCACACGGCGGCGCTACTACACCGACAACAACGAGGACGCGCTGGTGATGTGGACCGGCGAGATCACCGCAGCCGAATACCAGACGCGGCTGCGGCAACTGCGCACGATCCTGGCCGAGCGGCTGAAAAAATACGCCGAAGAAACAACTTAAGAGGAAGAACAGCGAAACAAAGAACAAAAAACAAATTGCTAATACTGTTTTCTCGTTTGTTCTTTGTTCTCGGTT
>JAFAYS010000748.1 GCA_019240175.1 Chloroflexota bacterium
CGCTGCTGCTGACGGATCTGGCGTATCACAACTATTATCTGGCCTATTTCAATCCGCTGCTAGGCGGCGGCGCAGCCGCGCAGCATGTTCTGTTGGTGGGCTGGGGCGAGGGCCTGGAAGAGGCCGGCGCGTGGCTGAGTGAGCGGCCCGACGTCGGCAACGGCCCGATTCTGTCCTGGATCGCGCCGACGCTGGTGTATTTCGTGCCGCAGCAGGTCAAAGACCTAGACGCCGTGACCGCGCGTGAGCTGAGCAGCTATGCCGTGCTCTACTCGCGCAGCGTGCAGCGCAAAGAAGCGCCCGAGGCCGAGGCGTACGTGCGCCAAACGCCGCCGCTTTACACCGTGCGCAAACACGGCATCGAGTACGCGACGATCCACCAGCTGCCGCGTCCGTTCGATCAGCCGGTCAATGCGATGTTTGGCGAGGGCCTGCATCTGCGCGGCTATTCCCAGGAGCTGCTCCAGAGCACGCTGACGATCACGCCGTCCTGGGACATTCAGGCCGATCAGCCGGGCGGCGTTTTCTTTTTCGTGCATCTACTGGCACCCGACGGTAGCAAAGTCGCGCAGGTGGATCTGCCGATCGACGATGGCATGTTCGCGCAGTGGCAGGCCGGCCAGCAGTTTGGTCGTCCGCTGGCGCTGCCGCTGCCCGCCGATCTGCCGTCGGGTGAGTACCGCGTGGCGCTGGGTGTGTACCAGCCGACTGAAGGCCGGCGTCTGCCGCTCAAGGGCGGCACCGTGCTGCCGCCGGAGATCGATGGCTCTGATACGCTGCTGCTGACCACGATCACGGTGCCTTAAGCAAAATCAGGGCGGGATCATTTCCCGCCCCGCTGTCTTGATTCAGCCGCTACACCGCGAACGAGAGCGCGCGCATGACGGTGGTGCCGCTCGGGATCTCCTGGCCCGGCAGATCTGTCGCCGTGACCTCGGGATCGATCCGGCAGTGCCGCCCGACCACGATGCCGGCTGGCAGCTCCACGTGATGCCCGATCACCGTCAGCCCGTCGGTGATATGGCCGGGCTCGGTGATGTTGGGTCGCATGTCGTCGCCGCTGCCGAGCTGAGCGCCCTCGCCGACACGTGTGTTTTCGTCGATGATGCAGCGATCGACGACCGCATTCGCGCCGATCACGGTATCCAACATGATGATCGAATCGCGCACCACCGCGCCCGGCTCCACGCGCACGCCCGGCGAGAGCACACTGTTGATCACCTGGCCATGGATCACGCAGCCGTTCGAGATCAGGCTGCGCTGAACTTGAGCGCCCGGCAGCAGCTTGACCGGCGGTCGATCTTCGCTGCGGGTGTGGATGACCCAGCGCGGATTTGAGATATTGAGCGCCGACTCTTCTTCCAGCAGATCGAGCTGGGCCCGCCAGTAGACCGGCAGACTGCCGACATCCTGCCAGTAGCCTGTGAAGCGCTCGGCGTACACATTGTCCTGCTGCACCATGCGCGGAATCAAGTTGAGCCCGATCTCGTGCGATGACGCGGGATCGCGCGCGTCTTCTTCCAGGCGTCGCAGTAGCTTGGCCGTGTTGAAGACGTACACGCCCATCGAGCCGATCGTGCTTTCGCTCTGACGCGGCTTTTCATGGAAGGCCACCACGCGCTGATCCTCGTCGGTGGTGACCATGCCGAAGCGGTAGGTTTCATCTGGCTGCACGTCGACCACGCCGATCGTGAGGTCAGCGCCGCGCTGCTGGTGCAGATCGAGCAGCGGACGATAATCCCAGGTGTAGACCTGATCGCCGGACAGCACGAGCGTCACGTCGCTGTTGCTCTCGGACAGCCGATGGCGATTCTGGTAGAGCGCGCCCGCCGTGCCGCGATACTTGTCCTCGCTGAACTCGTCGCGAAACGGCTGCCAGATGAACAGGCCGTTCGGTCGGCGGCGATCCAGATCCCACGGCCCGCCCAGGCCCAGGTGATCGATCAGCGGCTGTGGCCGGTAGTCCGGCAGCACGGCGACTCGCCGCAGCCCGGAGTTGACGCAGTTCGAGAGCGCAAAGTCGATGATCCGGTACTTTCCAGCAAACGGCAGCGCCGGCTTGGCTCGCTGTGCCGCCAGAATACTCAGCCGACGCTCACGACCTCCAGCCAGGATCAAGGTTTGTACGTTCATTGCAACCTCGTTTCGCGCTTTGAGTTTCGAGTTCCTGGTTCGTGGCCCTCACCACTTGCCCTGCGGGCAAACAAAAGAACAAGCGAACAAGCGAACAAAGGATTGCGATACGATCGTTTTGTTCTTTTGTTTTTTTGTTCCTTTGTTCTTTTGTTCTTTCCGTCACGCCCCGTACGGCACCCAGATATTTTTGATCTGCGTGGCCTGGCGCAAGAAGATCTCGCTCTCGCCTGACTGCGGATCGAGCCAGTTGCGCGGCTGGCCGGCAACCCAGGTGCGCTTAAGATTGCTCACCGAGGCTTTTTCAACCATCGCGCAGCCATCTTGCGAGCCGAAGTACCACATCGCGTCGACGTTGTTGTGCTCGGCCAGCACTTTGGCCAGCGTGTCGCGCGCGCCCGTGACGATGTTGATCACACCGCCGGGCACGTCGCTGGTGTCGAAGACCTGGTACAGATCGGTTGCGGAGAGCGGATGCCGCTCGGATGGCACCAGCACCACGGTGTTACCCATGCTGATCGCCGGAGCCAGCAGCGAGACGCAGCTCAGCAGCGGGTACTCGTCGGGGCAGGCGATGCCGATCACGCCGATCGGCTCGGGCATGGCCAGCGTAGCATTGCGGAACGGCGTGCGATGTACCGCGCCGTCGTGCTTGTCGGCCCAGGCGGCGTAGGTGAACAGCCGCTCGATCGTGCGCTCGACCTCTTCAGTGGCCGAGTTGGCGCTGCGT
>JAFAYS010000749.1 GCA_019240175.1 Chloroflexota bacterium
CGCGTGCCAGACTCACGCCGCCCAGGTACAGCTCGCCCGCCACGCCGACCGGCACCGGCTGGCCCTGCGGATCAAGAATATAGGTCGTGGTGGAGCGAAACGGCCTGCCAATCGGCACGCCCTGATCGCCGGATCGTGCCGACGTGGTGGCGTCATACCAGGTGCTATCGATGGTCGCTTCGGTGACGCCAAACGAGTTGATGACCCGCGTCTCGGGACGACACAGCTGGCGGACCTGTTCGAATTCTTGCATCGACCAGCTATCGGAGCCGCAGATCAACACCCCGAGCGGGTCGAGCCGCCGGTTGGCCTCGCGGAGGTAGTGTAGCAGCGGACGCAGCACGGCAGGCACGAACTCGGCGATAGCGATCGCTTCGCGGTGGATCAGATCGGCGAGCTGGTCGGGCGCCAGCAACAGGTCACGTGGGCACAGCACCAGCGTGCCGCCGGAGCATAACGCCCGCGCCAGATCGCCGACGAAGACATCAAAGGTGACGTTCGCCATTTGTAAGTGGCGCTGGCCCGGGCGGAGCTGGTAGGTGTCCTCCCAGCCCGCGTAGATCCTGGCCACGTTGCCGTGGGGGATCATCACGCCTTTGGGCCGTCCCGTCGAGCCGGAGGTGTAGATGATATACGCCAGCTGGTCCGGCGTCGTCACGCACGGGGGATTGGTCGCCGGCAGCTGCGCGATCGCCGCGTGGTCGGCGTCCAGGCACACGATCTGCGCCGCATACTCCGGCAGATCGGCGGCGAGTCGTTGCTGCGTCACCAGGAGCGCCACCTGCGTATCGTCCAGGATCACGCGTTGGCGCTCAAGCGGAAGGGCCGGATCAAGCGGCACATAGGCGGCCCCAGCTTTGAGAATGCCGAGCAGGCCGACGATCAGGTCGAGCGAGCGCTCCACACACAGCCCGATCCGCATCTCGGGACCGACGCCGCGCGCGCGCAGATAGTGCGCCAGCTGATTGGCGCGCCGGTTGAGCTGATCGTAGCTGAGCTGCTGATCTTCCCAGACGACCGCGACGGCCTCTGGCGTGCGCGCCGCCTGCGCCTCAAAGAGCTCGTGGAGCGTTGCCTCTGCCGCCACGGGCTGGGCGGTATTCACGGCCAGCAGCTGGTGTCGCTCGTCCTGACTGAGCAGTGGCAGCCGTCCGATCTGCTGGGACGGATCGCGCACCACCGCCGCCAGCAAGGTCTGGAAGTGCGCCGCCAGGCGCGCGATCGTCGCCGGTGCAAACAGATCCGTCCGATACTCGATCGTGCAGGCCAGACCACCATCAGTCTCCGTTAGCGTGACGCTCAGGTCATACTTGGCGGTTGTGTTCTCGACCTCGAAAGGCGTCGCCGTCAGCTCAGGCAGACTGATCTCGATGTGGGGCGTGTTCTGTAGGGCAAACAGCACCTGGAAGATCGGCGTGCGGCTTAGGTCGCGCTGCGGCTGAAGCGCCTCGACCAACTGCTCGAAGGAGAGATCCTGATGGGCGTAGGCGGCCAGACAGGTTTCGCGCACGCGGGCCAGCAGATCGCGGAAGCTCGGATTGCCGCTGAGGTCGGTGCGTAGGGCGAGCATGTTGACAAAGAAGCCGATCAGCGGCTCGACGTCGGGCGCGCTGCGTCCGGCGACCGGCGAGCCAACCACCAGATCGTGCTGACCAGTGTAGCGGCTGAGCAGCACATTGAAGGTCGCCAGCAGCGTCATGAACAGCGTGACGTCCTCGCGCTGGCTGAGCGCATGCAGCTGGGCGGTCAGCTCGGGATCGATCACGAAGGTGTGCTCGGCACCGTGGAACTCAAACGTAGTCGGGCGCGAATAGTCGGTCGGCAACTCAAGGATTGGGGGCGATCCGGCCAATTGCTGTGTCCAGTAGCCCAGCAGCCGATCGAGCACGTCGCCCTGCATCCACTGGCGCTGCCAGACGGCATAGTCGGCGTACTGGATCGGCAGCGCGGGCAGCACGGGCTCAGCGTTGGCGCGATAGGCGGCGTAGGCGGCGGACAGCTCGCGCACCAGCACGCTCGTCGACCAGCCATCGGCGGCGATGTGGTGCAGCGTCAGCAGCAGCCGATGCTGGTCGGGCGCGAAGCGCAGCAGTGCGGCCAGCAACAGCGGCCCGTGGGCCAGATCGAACGGATGCTGCGCTGTCATCCGCATGGTCTCGGCGGCCTGGATGCTGCGCTCTGCTGCTGGCAGCTGGGTCAGATCGACCAGCGGCAGGGGCAGCGTGAGCGTCGGGGCGATCTGCTGGACCGGTACGTCACCGTGCAAGGCAAAGCTGGTGCGCAACACTTCATGCCGCGCAACGATCAGGCTGAGACTGCGATGGAGCGCCGCCACGTCGAGCTGGCCGGTGAGCTCCAAGGCCAGCGGGATGTTGTAGCTTGCGTCCTCGGGCGTGATCTGCTGCAATAGCCACAAACGCTGCTGAGCAAACGACAGCGGCAGCGGCTGATCGGCCTGACGTGGCTGCGGCACCAATGGCAGCGCATCCAGTGTGGACGCTCCCGGAAGCGCCTGATCGATCGCCGCCGCAAGCGCGCTGAGCTGGGGGTGCTCAAAGATCAACGGCAGCGGCAGATCCCGTCCAGAAGCCGTGCGCAGCCGGGCGATCACCTGCGTCGCGTTGAGCGAGTGCCCG
>JAFAYS010000883.1 GCA_019240175.1 Chloroflexota bacterium
TGATAGTTTATGCTTGAAACACAAGTACTTTCCAACGACGAGATTCGTCGCTATAGCCGCCACCTGATCATGCCCGAGGTCGGCATGGCTGGGCAGACGGCGCTGAAGCAGTCGAGCGTGCTGCTGATCGGCGCGGGCGGCCTGGGATCACCGCTGGCGCTGTATCTCGCGGCGGCGGGCGTTGGGCATCTGGGCATTGTCGACTTCGACGTGGTCGATGAGTCGAACTTGCAGCGCCAGGTGATCCACGGCACGAGCACGCTGGGCCAGCCCAAGCTGGAGTCGGCGCGGCAGCGCATCGCCGATCTCAATCCGTTTGTCGAGGTTACCACCTACAACACGGGCATCACCTCCGACAACGCGTTTGAGATTCTACAGCCCTACGACATCGTGATCGACGGCACCGACAACTTTCCGACGCGCTATCTGGTCAACGATGCCTGCGTGATGCTGGGCAAGCCCAACGTCTACGGCTCGATCTTCCGCTTCGAGGGCCAGGCCTCGGTCTTTGGCATGAAGGAAGGTCCCTGCTATCGCTGCCTGTATCCCGAGCCGCCGCCACCAGGACTGGTGCCGAGCTGCGCCGAAGGCGGAGTGTTTGGCGTGCTGCCCGGCATCATCGGCACGATCCAGGCGACCGAGGCGATCAAGCTGATCATCGGCAAGGGCGATCCGCTGATCGGGCGGCTGCTGCTCTTCGACGCGCTTGAGATGAGCTTCCGCCAGCTGAAGCTGCGCAAGAATCGCAATTGTCCCGTCTGTGGCGACAATCCTAGCGTGACCGAGCTGATCGACTACCAGCTTTTCTGCGGCATTGTGCCTGAGCAGGTTGGGCTCGGCGCGGAGAATCGCACGACGCCCGCCGAGCTAGCCGCCGCGCTCAAGAGCGACGCGCCGCCGCAGGTGATCGACGTGCGCGAGCCGCACGAGTGGGATATTGTGCATCTCGATGCGGCGCGGCTGATCCCGCTGGCGACGCTGCCGGCGCATCTGCACGAGTACGAGCGCGACCAGCCGATCGTTGTGCATTGCAAGAGCGGCGCGCGCTCGGCCAAGGCCACGCAGCTGCTCAAGGATGCGGGTTTCCGCAACGTCAAGAACATGGAGGGCGGCATTTTGCGCTGGGCGCAGGACGTCGATCCGTCGCTGCCGACCTACTAACGGCCTCGCTCGACTGCAAGTACCGCTCGATCGTTTGATCGGGCGGTATTTGTTTAAGCCACATGGCTGTGCCGGGCGAGAAGCGCATCGAGCACCTGATTTAACCATCCACATCTCATTGACGCTGACTAGGCGCACTGCTACACTGGCGACGCCCCCTCAGGAAAGGATCAGCCATGCTTCGCCGATTCTGCGTCTGCCTTAGCCTTGCGCTGAGCAGCATCTTGATCGCTACGACCGCCACGCACGCTCAAACCACCGAAGAAACCATGGTCTATCTGCCAGCCGCCACTAGTCTGCCAAGTTACGCCAACACCGTCGCCGTTACGAGCGCCGTCAGCTATCGAGCCGGGCGCTTTTATGGCGTCGCGGGCGAGTTTCGCAACGGGCTGCGCCATACGATCTATAAGCCCAACGTCCTGGTTGTGGGCTATCGGACGAACAACACGCCCGTGGAGATATTTGTGGCATACTGGAAGCTGACCAGCGCGATTGCGCCGGGCGAGGTCGGCACGTTCGGCGTGCTGTTTGATGAGGTCCGTTTTGGGGCGATCAGCCACTTTCATGTCGAGTTCTACTGGGAGGACAACGCTGATCCGGAAGACGAGCTGCTGCCGGTCAGGATTACCTCGGAGAACATCCAGAATAAGGGGCGCGACGGAATATTCAGTGTTATCGGGCTGGAGAACCCGCATCCGTTCCCGATCCTGGCCAATACGAGTATCACATTCTATGATGCTGCCGGTAACGTGCTCGACGCCGGGACTGAGTATTGGTTAACTATCGAGCCGAACAATATCAACTCCGAAGCTATACATACCTTGCGCCCACTGTCCAGCTACAGCTCCTACTCGATTCGCGTCGTTGGTTCGAGGGCACCAGAACCGCCAGCAGCGCAGAAGCAGCCTTTCGTAGTTGATGCTTACATACACGATTGAGCAATGAAGCTTGTATGGTCTGCGGGTAGGAGTATTGCTCCCACCTGTAAAGATCACAGAGCAGGACTAATCCAGACTTTGGCACGGCCTTGCTGGCATAGAGTATGCGTACCGTATCTAGCAACTTCGTTTATACTAGAGGTGATATGCCAAATGATCTTTTGGTCAACAATGGAGTTGATATATGTTGATGCGGAATAGCCTGCTCTGGTTAGCTGGGAATAGCACGCTGCGGCGTCAGGTCATGCGCAGCCGCCTGGTGCGGCCATTGGCGGGGCGCTTTGTCGCCGGCGAGACAGCCGAGCAAGCCTTTGCGACCGTCGCGCAGCTGAATCGCCAGGGCGCGCTGGTAACGCTGGATTATCTCGGCGAGAATGTGTCGTCGGCGGAAGAGGCGACGGCGACTCGTCAGATGTATGTTGGCTTGCTGGACGAGATCGCGCGCCGTGGCCTCAAGTGCAACGTTTCGCTCAAGCTGACGGCGCTGGGCCTGGACATCAGCCGCACACTCTGCGAGACCAACCTGCGTGCGATCCTGGATACCGCGCAGCGCCACGATAATTTCGTGCGCCTGGACATGGAAGGCTCGGACTATACGCAGATCACCTTTGATATCTTTGAGCAGATGTTTGTCGCGGAGAATCGCAAGAACGTCGGCATGGTGATTCAGTCGTATCTGTACCGCAGCGCGGCAGATATTGAGCGGCTGAACCAGCTTCAGGCGCGCGTGCGGCTGTGCAAAGGTGCGTACAACGAGCCGCCGTCGGTCGCCTACCCGCAAAAGTCGGACGTCGATAAAAACTATATCGCGCTGACGCGGCGGCTGATCTGTGACGGCAACTATCCCGGCCTGGCCACGCACGACAGCGCGATCATCGATTGGGTCAAGCAGTTCACACGTGAACAGCAGATTGGTCGCGATCGCTTCGAGTTTCAAATGCTCTACGGCATTCGTCGCGATCTTCAGCAGCAGCTGATCAAAGAAGGCCATAACCTGCGCGTGTATGTGCCGTTCGGCGAGGCGTGGTATCCCTATCTGATGCGCCGCCTGGCCGAGCGACCGGCGAATTTGTTCTTTATTCTGAAATCGCTGCGTCACAAGTAATTCGCTGGCTGTTCACTGCGCTGCCTGGATCATCGCGATCTGGGCAGTTTGTTTTTGCCTACAGCCTGACGATCTTTGACAGCTGAGCGAATCTTTGTATGCTGAACATAACGGCAGGATCAAGCAACAGGACTTGGAGGCGTTATGCGTGCAGACGATTCCAGCAGTTCATCGGTGGCGTTGATCACAGGGGCGGGCAAAGGCATTGGCTTGGAGGTGGCGCGGCAGCTTGGGGAGCGCGGCATGACGACGATCGTGACGGCGCGGACATGTGAGCAGAGCCAGGCGGCGGCAGAGCGCATCGGCGGTGCGGAGCGTGATATTCGTGCCAAGACGCTGGATGTGACCGATCAGGCTAGCGTGGAGCAATTGAAAGCTGAGATCGAGGATGAGTTTGGGCGGCTTGATGTGCTGGTTAACAATGCCGCCGCCTTCGTCAACTGGTCCGAGACGGCGCTGACGGCTGATCTAGAGGCTGCCTCGGCGGTGCTGGCGACCAATCTCTTCGGCGCGTGGCGCATGTGCCAGGTGTTTATGCCGCTGCTGCGGCGCAGCACGCATGGTCGGATTGTGATCGTGTCGAGTGGCGCGGGCTCCCACGGCGAGCAGCAGTTTGGCCTGACAACTGGCGGCGGCTCGGTGGCGAGCTACGGTATCTCTAAAGCGGCGTTGAACGCCCTGACGGCCAAGCTGGCGGCTGAGCTGGCAGGAACCGGCATTCTGGTCAATGCGGTCTGTCCAGGCTTTACCGCGACTGCGCCCGGTATCAAGGCCATGGGCGCGCGTCCGATTCCTGAGGGCGCGGCGAGCGTGGTCTGGGCCGCAACGCTGCCCGACGATGGGCCGAGCGGAGGGTTCTTCCGCGATGGCCAACCGCTGCCGTGGTAGTGGCGTTGTTATGGCGATGCTCCGACCCCGCCGGAGCCATGCTTAGTTGATCCTCTCGCAGTTAATCCTTGCACACCCATCCTCACAAGTGCGTTGCTTCCAGCGATTTACTGTCTGACTCTTTGAATTTCTGTCCCAGCTATTCAGCAGAAGCGCTTTCAATTGCCGATCGAAATTGTGTCGGGCTAAGAATTAGCAAATTTGCTGTATTGAACGTATTTTTATTAACGCTTGCAAGAAAATTCCAATACTCGCGTAATCTGACCAATGCTATAACTTTTTTTTCGCTCCATCCAATAGCAATACCAATGCGACCTAGAGCGGAAGCATTCAATGCACCTCCTAACAGATGTTTACGAGTTACATCATTCTCTATCTCAACAGCAATGAAGCAACGCGCGTTCTGGTTATGGCGCATGAGTACATTGAATAAAGGCAAATCCGTTGGATAGCTGAATCGATCCTCACCGAAGTGCGTAATATTTCGAGAATGATAGTGAGTGAGAGTCTCTATAAAGCTTTGTGACTCTCGCATAAGATCGTCATAGTCCGCAATCCGGTTTCCACCTCGTACTGTTGAGAATGGTCCAACAGCAATATCAAGGCGGGGGGAATATACATTAGGAATAGTGGTTATGGAACGCCACTCTGCAACAAGCTCAATCGGTTGCGGATAAATTTGTCGGAGCAATGCTACCATTTGGTCTTGGTATATACGAATATCCGATGGCATAAGCTAAAACCTCATATTATAGATAGTCAATATTCAGATAATATCTAATAAAGACATTATTTTGTCTACTCTTCGTGACGGGAGATTAGCATTTCCTAACTCCTGCTAAAAAAAGAATCAGTAAGTTGGTGAGCAATCTATGATCTCTCAAGCACAATCTCCCGCATCGGATCGCCGCCATCGATAAACAAACGTCCGTCTGGCTTCAACGCCGCCGCAATGCGCTCACGCGCCTGCCTTTCGATCTCGGGATGGCGTCCATCCAAGGCTCCCACGCGTACCGCAAACGCGATATCGTATAATTCCTCGCCCGGCTCAAGCGTGAAATCCTCAGCCGCAGCCTGACGCACGCTCAAGCGCCCGGCAGCGATCTCGTTTCGTGAGGCATGCATTGTTTGCTCAACCGCCTTCGCCGATCGATCAATCGCCAGCACATGCCCGTCGCCGATCCGGCTCACGATCGCGCGTGTTGCCGCGCCGGTGCCGCAGCCGATCTCCAAAACCCGCATCCCCGGACGCAGCGGCAGCGCCGCGACAATTTCGGCCAGTCGTGGCGAGAGTTCCTTTGTCGGCATGAGCACACCTTTCGATAGATTATGAGCGCCGGTATGCTAACATTGGCTTTGGATCAGCGCAATTGCGTCTTCCTTTCAGGTGAAGGACGAAATAGCGTGACCGAACATTCGCTGAGTGCATGGAGCATGGGTCGAGCAGCGAGATAATGCTGGCTGGCGCGCAGGCCGTCAGCAGTTGAGTAAAGGCTTTTGTCCACGCCTGGCCTCGCGTTGACAGTGTCCAAGCCTGATGCTATAGTGCGCGACGCTGCACAGGTGTGCGACCAAGCTGAGTGTCCGGCACAGCAGATCACGATAAACTCGTGCAGCGATCGGCGGCCTGCGGTTTATCGCGGGCGCGACCTTCCCGGCTTCTCGTCAACAGCGTGGTGTGCGAAGCTTCCCAGCGCGGGAAGCTTTTTCTCAGCCTGTTTTAGGAGGATCGCCATGTCTCGGCCCCGTGTCCAGGGCTACCTGCCCCAAGATCGTCCTGCCACTCCCGCTCTGCTCAGCCTCGGTCTTCAGCATGTGATCACAATGTTTCCAGCCACGGTGTTGGTGGCGATCCTGACCGGCTTCAATGTCGGCGTGACGCTGTTTGCCAGCGGCCTGGCTACCGTCCTGGCATTGGTGCTGTCGCGAGGCCGCATTCCGCTGTACTACGGCTCAAGCTTCGCCTATATCGTACCGGTCACTGCGATCGTCAAGCTGTACGGCATTCCAGTCGCGCAGGCTGGCATCATCGTCACCGCGTTCGTGTCGATCCTGGCGGGATTACTGATCCGGCAGGTTGGTCGTGCCGCGCTGGATCGCGTGCTGCCGCCGATTATCACCGGCTCGATGGCGATCGTGATCGGCATTGCGCTGGCCAAGGCGGCGCTGGATCAGGCGACCGGCGTGTGTTGTCTCGGCGAGAACGTAGCGACGCAGGGCGGCAGCTGGTTTGTTGTCGCGCTGATCACGCTGCTGATCACGGTCTGCGCCTCGGTGTATTTGCAGGGACGCGGCCTGCTGGGCATGCTGCCGATCTTGATCGGGGCGCTAGGCGGCTATGCGGTGGCGCTGGGCTTCGGCCTGGTGGATTTTAGCAACGTCGCGACCGCGCCCTGGCTGGGCGTGCCCGCCTTCAGCCTGCCCGATTTCACCCATCCGCAGGTGCTGACGGCGATCCTGGCGATCGCGCCGATTGCGATCGCGACGATTCCCGAGTCTACCGCGCACCTGTACCAGATCAGCTTGTACGTCGATAAGCTGGCCGAGGAT
>JAFAYS010000956.1 GCA_019240175.1 Chloroflexota bacterium
CAGCCCGACCTGAAAAGCAATGACGCGCGGCGCTGGCAAAACGAGCCGCATCTACGCGTCTCGCTCGGCTATCTGCGCGAGATTTTTGCTTATCTCGCCAAGCACAATATCACGATGTATCGCATGTCGTCGGATATCGCGCCGTACGTAACGCATCCCGACATGCCGCAGTTTCACGGTCAGATCAAAGAGTGCAGCCTTGAGCTACGCGAGCTCGGTCAGCTGGCTAAAGCGCAGGGCCTGCGGCTTTCGTTTCATCCCTCGCAGTTTGTGATTTTGAACAGTCCGGATCGGGCGCTGGTGGACAAAAGCATCTGGGATCTTGAGGCGCAGGCCGAGATGCTGGACTGCATGGAGCTGGGGCCGGAGGCGGTGCTGATTATTCATGCCGGCGGCACCTACGGCGATCGCGAGAGCGGCTGCCAGCGCTGGGTCGAGACGTATCACCGCTTGCCGGAGCCGGTGCGCCGCCGTCTGGTGCTGGAAAACGACGATATTCGCTACAGCGCGGCCAACGTCCTATCGATTCACGAGCAGACCGGCGTGCCGCTGATCTTCGATTACCAGCACTACTGGTGCAACAATCCCGAGGGCCTGGAGCTACGCCCGACAGTTGAGCGCTTCATTCGATCCTGGCCGGCGGGCGTGCGGCCCAAGATTCACTTCTCGTCGCCGCGCACCGAGATGCGCGAGATCAAGCGCAAGAATCGCAAGACCGGCAAAAACGAGACTGTGCTTCAGCAGCCAATCTGGACCGGCCACGCCGACTTTTTGAATCCGTTCGAGTTCATCACCTTCATGCGCATGGCCCACGATCTAGAGTTCGACGTGATGCTGGAGTCGAAGTCCAAAGATCTGTCACTGCTGCGCATTCGCCGCGATCTGGCACGCTATGCGCCGGATGTCGCGGCGCGCTTCGGGCTGGACACACAGCCGATCGCCAGCGATGGCGAGGAGCGTGAAGAAGATCTGCTGGAAGCGGCGGCAGGCGAGGTCGATCAGTAGGCGGAGGATGAGCGCGGATGACCGACGAGCGAACAATTGCCATGGAGCGACTGCGCGAGCAGGGCCTGGGCTGCACCCGCTGCGATCTGCATCTTTCGGGCACGCACGTGGTGTGGGGCGAGGGCGATCTGCACGCGCAGGTGATGCTGATCGGGCAGGGACCAGGCGAGCAAGAGGCCAAAGCCGGGCGACCTTTCGTCGGTCCCTCGGGCGAGGTGCTCAACGAGTGGCTGGCAACCACGGGGATCGATCGCTCGAAGCTTTGGATCAGCAACACGATCAAACACTGGGCTACATCGCTCAACGAGCGCGGACGACGAGTCAACCGCACGCCCAAAACCAGCGAAGTGCAGGCCTGTCGCATATGGATCGAGGGCGAGCTGACGATCGTTGCGCCCAAGATTCTGGTCTGCATCGGCGCACCCTCGGCTCAGGCGATCATCGACAAAAAATTCAAGATCACCGAGTCGCGCGGCCAGTGGTTCAAAGGACCCAACGACGAGGATGTAATCGCCACGTTTCATCCTTCGTATCTCATTCGTCTGCGCGCCGCCGACGTGGCTGCCTACGATGCCGCCTGGGCGCAGGTGCTGGATGATTTTCGCGCGGTGGCGGAGCGCGCCGGTGAGCTTAATATTGATCTTAATTGAGGCCCTAACCCCTAACCCCTTCCCCGAGCGTCGGCGGGCTTCCGCCTCCGCCGCGGCAAGCGAGGGGAAAACAGGCACTGTTTTATTTTTTGTTCCTTTGTTCTTTTGTTCCTTTGTTCTGACGAATATTGGCACACTACTTGCGTACTTGCTGCTGCCGACATGGTGAGAGAAAGGGTGACGCAGATGCCTCGTTTAGAACAAAAGCGATCTAACACTGGCTTGTATGTACTACTGGTGCTGGTATTGCTAATCGTCGCATTCTTGCTGCTGGAAATCACCGGCACGATCAACCTGATCGCGAATTTCGGTGCGGCATAAAGGAGGCCGAGATGCGCAAAGGAACCGATCTGATCGGCAAGCCGGTTGTAGCATTCGATACCGGTGAGCAGTTCGAACGCATCAAAGATTTATTATTCGATCAAGAAACTAATCAGCTGCTGGGATTTTTGGTAGATGAAGGTGGCTGGTTCAGCAGTGCGCGCGTGCTGCCGTTACAAAATATCCAGACGATTGGCCCCGACGCCGTGATTGTCGCCGCCAAGAATACTGTGGTCAACGCGGCGCAGGTCCCGGCGATCCAGCGGCTGCTTGAGCGCAACAATGTGCTCAAAGGCACCAAGATCATGACCACCGATGGCCGCGATCTTGGCACGCTGGCAGATCTCTACTTCAACGAGGAGACCGGCGCGGTCGAGGGCTACGAGGCATCCGGCGGCGTGTTTGCTGACGCTTACTCAGGCCGCTCGTTCATTCCAGCGCCGCACGCGATCAAGATCGGCGAGGATGTGGCGTTTGTGCCGCCCGAAACCGCCGATCTGATGGAAGAGCAGGTTGGCGGCCTCCGCGCTGCCGTCCAGGAAGCCGGCGACACACTGCAAGAAGCAACGGATCGTGCCTCGACCTCGCTCACGAACACCGCCGTCGATCCCACACAGCAAAAGAGCTATGTCGTCGGTAAGACGGTTCAGGAAGACGTCGTTGCGCCGGATGGAACCCTGCTGGTAGCAAGTGGCCAGACCGTGACACCGCTAGCGGCGGAAGAGGCGCAGCGGCAGGGCGTGCTGGACCGGCTCTACCATGCGACCGGTGGCAGCTTAACCGCAGGCTTCAGCCAGGCGATTGGCGGCGCAGTAGCGACCAACAGTGTTGAGCAGTCGCGCGGACGGCGAGTCCAGCACGCGATACGGACCAACGAGGGCGTAATTATTGCTGCTCCTGGTCAAATCGTCACCGAGCAGGTGATCAATCGCGCGCGGACCTATCACAAAGAGGCGGAGCTGCTGGATGCCGTAGGCATATCCCGAGCAGAGGCCGCGCGAGCACAGGCGAGCGCCGCGACCACCTCGGCAGGCGAGCGCATCCAGCAAGGAGCGACGCAGGCGCAGGTCGAGGCCGGCAACCTGTGGGATCGTGTCAAATCGTCAGTCAGCAGTTTTACAGAGCGAACCGAGCAAGAAGCTCGCGAGCATCAGATCAAGAGCGCACTTGGCCGACCAGTTACCCGCGTCATCCTCGATCCTCAAGACAGAGTCATCCTGAATGTCGGTGAACTGATTACGCATCAAGCCATAGACACCGCGCGTCAGGCCGGAGTACTCGACATCTTGCTAAGCTCGGTGTATGATAAAGATCCCGAAATCGCGATGGACGAATTGCGAGCGCCGGAGCCTGGTGCAGCTTCGCTCGAAGAGCGAGAGCGAAACGCTGATTCCTAGCAACACCGTCGTGCGGCTGGCCCTTCCCCTGGGGCCGGCCACATTCCAATCGAGATAGCCCACCAGCATAGGGTAGATCGGCACACCAATGGCGTTGTGCTCGTATTCAATTACAGTCTGCTGCTGAATCGCCGGCGCGCCGTGCACCGTGGTTAGCAGCCCTTGGGAGATCATCATGCCCGTTCAGAAAGCTCAACCGCCAGTCCAGACGCAACGCACACGTATCCTGATCGTCGATGACCAGCGTGAACTCGCCGATATGCTCTCGAACGTGCTGATCGACGAAGGCTACGATGTGACAGTATGCAGCGATGGTCGTGAGGCGATCCGCTGTGTAAAAGACGTGCAGCCCGCTGCGCTGATCCTCGACATTATGATGCCGGAGACCGACGGCTTTGAAGTTTTGCGCCAGCTGCGCAGCGATCCGTCCGGACGCCGCCTGCCGGTCGTGCTGATGAGCGCCGCCTGGCGTGCCAACGAAAAGCAGCGCCAGATCGGCACGACGATGGATATTGCGCCAACGGTAGTGCTGCCCAAACCGTTCGAGCTGGCCGAGCTCGATCGCTGCCTGCGCCAGCTCGGGGTATCCGCGCAACAGGTCGCCTAAAACCCACGACTTTGTTGGCATTCTCCCCCACCAATGTTCGAGCGAGCCCCGGCATATGTGCTGTGATGGGCGTACATCGCGTACCGCTTTACAGCCGGCGTGCATTCTGCTATAGTTGGGCGTAAGGAACCCCCTTACTATTCTCCCCCGCCAGGAGCCTGGAAGGAGAAACCACGATGAGCCCAACCATTTTAGTCTTAGATGACGATGCTGTGATCCGGGATTTGATCAGCGAAGTGTTGCAGGATGAAGGCTTTCAGGTTGTGGCGGCAGAAAGCTTAGCGGAGATGCTGAAGGTCGCGCCCAAGCACGCCGATCTCCTGATCACCGATTTTTGGATCAACTTTCAAGCTCTTGGCCTGCGGGCAATCGAACAGATGCGCCAGGCCACGCGCGCCGATCTGCCGGCGATCATTTGCACCGCCGCGCTCAAAGAGAGCGAAGACCACAAAGCGGAGATCGCGCAGCTTGGCGCGTATCTGCTGCTTAAGCCGTTCACCATCGACGAGTTTCTGGATCTGGTCAACCGGGCGCTCAAGCCCGCTGTGCCGGATCGTCCACAGGCCGCGCTCCAAGTGCGGGCCGCCTGGGCCTAATTCACCAGTTTCTAAGCTCGGCGTAGCACCCGTCTAGCCAGCCGGCGATCTTCTTCCTGCACCGCGCCGACCAACACGAGCAAGCCCCAGAACGCGAGCGGCCCAACAAGCACGCTCAGCGCGACATGAACTTGCGCCGCCAGCAGCATACACAGTCCCATGCCGAGCGCCGCAAGCGCTGGACGCCACGCCAGCCGCCACAGCGGCACCGGCTCGATCTCGGCGCGCAGTACCTTCCACAGTGGCAGAAACAGCACCACCTCTGAAAGCACGGTGGCCAGCGCTGCCGCCTGAATCCCAAAACGCCCCACAAACAGCAGATTGAACACCAGGTTGAAGATCGCGGCGGCGACAAACGACAGCGTGATCGTGCGCGGTCGGTCCAGCGCGATCAGCACATACTGCGTCATGCCGTTCACATAGCTCAGCGGCAGATACCAGATCAGCAGCGCCAGCGCGGGAGCGCCCAGCGGCACATGCTGCGCGCCGTAGATCGTGATCAGCCAGGGCGCAACAATCGTGGTGCCCATTGCGATCGGCAGAGCCAGCAGTAGCAGCAGCCGCACCAGATAGCTGTAGGCCCGCTGCAGCGCCGCGCGGTCGTTGGCGGCTTGGCGCGCAAACATGGGAAAGACCGCGTTGATCACGATCGGCGGGAGAATCTGGGTCAGGGTGAGATACTTGTAGGCCGCGTCGTAGGCCGGCAGATCGGTCGCGCGCACAGCTTTGATAATCGCCACGTCGAAGCGAAAAAAGACCGCCAACAGCAGACTATTGAGCATCAGCGGCCAGCCGGCACGCAGCATCGTCACCGCCAGCGCCCGGTCGAAGCGAATACCGGGCCAGCCCCAGTTGCGGCGCAACAAGATCGCAAACATGGCAGCGCCCGCGATGGAGGCCAGCAGCGCCGCCCAGGCCACGCCCAGCACGCCCCAGCCCAGCACCAGCGCGCCAGTCTTGAGCAGCGCGCTAACAATGTTGGTCATCAGATTGACCACCGCCGGCACAATCGGGCGCTCGGTTGCCAGAAAAAGCGCCGTCACCGCTGCGCTTAGCGCGCCAGGTAAGACCGTGGCTGCCAGGATCAGCATCAGCCACAGGCCCTCACGATTGAAGCCGTACGCAATCAGACCCGCCTGCTGTAAGCCGTTGTAGCTTTGCACGATCAGCAGGCTAACCGGAATCACCAGCGCCGCCAGGCCAAAGCGCAGCAGCAGCGCCGTGCCAAAGGTGCGCTGGATCGCCTCGGTGTCGCGGGCAACCTCACGCGTCAGGTAGATGTTCAGGCCCCACTCGGCGATCGTCGCCAGCAGCAGCGTGGTGATAAACGCGGCAAAGATAAAATCACTGATCGCGGCGTCAAGCAGCAGGCGGTACAGGATCAGGCCGAAGACCAGGTTGATCGCCTGATTGATCAACTGGATCGCGAAGGGCACGGCGCTGTTTTGCAGCAGCCGCACCACCTGATCCTGCGCGGGACTAACCTGACGTCGGCGCACCAGCAGCAGCGCCACGGGGACGGCCAGCGCCAGCAGCACCAGCCCAGCGACAAATACGGCGATCGCTGCCGCCAGTTTGGGCGAGATCGAAGCGGAAGCTGTCACAAACTACTCCGCCACATACTTTCCGATCAGGAGCTGTAAACGCTCGCGGGTTTCCGACGGCACCAGATCCAGGCGCGTCATGATCGCGGTCTGGAGCGCGTTGCCACAAGCACAGGTGCGCTCGGCGGCCAGCATCGGCACCAGCGCAGCCACGACCGCCTGCGCATTTTTGACGTTCTGCTGCAACACCTGCACAACCGCCTCGACGGTCACGCTGTCATGACCTGGATGCCAGCAATCGTAGTCGGTGACGAGCGCCAGCGTGGCATAGCAGATCTCGGCCTCGCGCGCCAGCTTGGCTTCGGGCAGCGCCGTCATGCCGATCAGATCGAAGCCGTTCTGGCGATGCAGCTCGGACTCGGCCAGCGTCGAGAACTGCGGGCCTTCCATCACACACAGCGTCCCACCATCGGCCACTTCCTGGCTGGTTGATCGAACCGCCTCACACACTGCCGCGCGCGTCTCGCCACAGAACGGCTTATCGAAGCCGACGTGCGCGACGATCCCGCCGCCGAAGAAGGTGAAAGGCCGCACGCCTTTGGTGCGATCGACCAGCTGATCGGGAACGACCATACGACCCGGCGGCAGTTCCTCGCGCAGGCTGCCGACCGCGCTAACCGAGATCAGGCGCTGGACGCCGAGCTGTTTAAAGGCGTGAATATTGGCGCGGCTGGGCACCTCGGTCGGCAGGAGCCGATGACCACGACCATGACGCGGCAAGAAGGCCAGCCGCTGGCCGGCAAGCGTGCCCAGAATAAAGTGATCGCTGGGGGCTCCAAAAGGCGTGTTGATCTCTAACTCCTCGCGATCGGTCAGGCCAGGCATATCGTACAGCCCACTCCCGCCGATCACCCCGATCGTCGCGTGTGCCATGAACTCCTCCTATGCAGCGCGCCCATGCTGGCGCACAGCGCAGTATAGCATGGCTCAGGGAGTACTCCGCGAGCAACAAAAAAAGATACTCCGTCGTCGTAGAGGGGGTCTTGGCACGCTTTATGCCATAGTCATAAGCAGCGACACATCGCAATCGGCAACATCAGTCGACCTAAAAGGGAGGCAAAACAATGGGAATCATCTTCTGGTTAATCTTCGGCGGTCTCGTCGGTTGGATTGCAAGCAAGATCATGGGTACGGATGCCCAGCAAGGTGTCCTGTTGAACATCATCGTCGGCATCGTCGGCGCATTCCTCGGCGGTTTCCTCTGGGGCTTGATCACCAATGATCCCGAGCCATACGCTCTGTTCGACATTGGCAGCTGGCTCACGGCGATCGTCGGCGCGTGCATCTTGCTCTTCCTAGTCGGACTGGTGACCGGTCGACGGCGCGTCTAATCTTGCTTGCGCTGAGAGATTACGAAGCGTGGCACGGTCTCTGCTTTAGAGAATACTAACGGTCGAGTGGAACGTTTCCACTCTTGAAACAGAAACTAAACCTTGAGGGAGGAATTCATCATGGGTCTCATTATTTGGCTGATCATTGGTGGTATCGTCGGTTGGCTGGCTAGCATCATTATGCGCACGGACGCCCAGCAGGGCCTGCTGTTGAACATCATCGTCGGCATCGTCGGCGCGCTGATCGGTGGCTTCCTGTTCGGCTCGCTCTTCGGCGAAGGCACGATCAACCAGAACCCGCTAGACCTCGGCTCGATCCTGGTCTCGCTGCTCGGCGCGATTGTGCTGCTTGGCATCGTCAACCTGTTCCGCCGTGGCACCGTTCGCTAAGACGAACGAACTACTCACGACAGCGCTCCTCACATGAGGAGCGCTTTTTTTTGTGCTTGAGCGCGGTGTGCTACAATTCCACAATCTGCCACGAACATGTGCAGGCACGCAGACGGCCTCAGCGCGGGGTAAGATACAAGCGCATCCATGGACAACAAACGCCAGCTCGATCTGATCCAACGACTCGGACAGCTTCTGCTTTCAGCACAGCCACTGCCGCACCGGCTCACTCAAGTGCTGGAACAGCTGCAATCTGCGCTGCCCTTCGAGGTGGCACGCGTGATCGTGCTTGACGAAAGTGCCTCCTGGAGCCTGGCTTTTCCGCCACACGCGCCGGGCACATCCCAGAACGGCGCGGATGCGCTCTGGTCCAACACGCTGACGGGCGAACTCTTTCATCTGCGCGAGCCGATCCAGCGCCCGATCGATCAGCGGCGCTGTTACGTCGCCTGGCCGATCGGCTGGCAGAGCCGGCTATACGGCGCGCTAGAGCTTCAGATCCAGCAGCAGGACAGCCCAGCACCGGAGCTGATGCAGGTAATTCAGGCGCTGCTACCGATCTTTGCTACAGCGCTCAGCCAATCGCAGGGCGCCAATGGACAGCCGATCTTATCGCTGGCCGAGCAGCAGCGGCTCGACACAATCGCCACGCAGATTCAATCGCCGCTACTGCTTCAGCCGCTGCTGGCCGATCTGCTAAGCTGGTCGGTCGAGCATACGGCGGCGTCCAACGGCTCGATCCATGTCGCCGAGGCCAACGGTCACGGCCTGCATCTGCTGACCTTTGAGCTGCCCCACCAGGAAAACAGCCCGTCGACGGCGCTGGTACCGAGCACCCGCGCGCATGATCTCGCCAAGATCGCGCTGGCGAATGGCCGGGCGATGATTCGGCAAGTCGATGGACTGACGCATTTCGCCGCGCCGATCGTGCATAACGGCCAGCTGCTGGGCGCGATCGCGCTGGAAGGGGCCAAATTCCAGAGCCAGGCGCTGCTCTTCGTCCAACGGCTAGCCGAGCTGGCCGGGCCTGCCGTGGTACGGGCGCAGTTCTACCAGCAGCTCGCCGACGCTGGCTCGCATCTTCAGCAGGTCTTCGACGAACTGCCCACGGGCCTGGCCCTAACCGATGCCAACGGCACGCTGCTGCGCGCAAATCCAAGCTGGTGGCAGCTGTGGAGCATCGATCCGACGGTCATTCCCGCGATCAAGCTGATTCCCTGGGATATGCTCCCGCATGTGTTGGCGCGGCTGCCCGATCCGCTGGCCTTCTCGGACCTGTTCACCAAGCCGATCACCACGGCGACCGAGGCCCTTGTGGTGATGCAAGGGCCGTGGCAAGAGCTGCGACTGCTGCTGATGCCGGTCCGCGATATGCTGGGCCTGCAATCCGGCTTTTTGCTAGCCGCCAACGATGTGACCCGTGAGCGCGAAGTCGATCGCCTGAAATCGGAGTTTGTCTCGGTGGTCTCGCATGAGCTGCGAACGCCGCTGACCTCGATTCTGGGATACACCGAGCTGCTGCTGGCCCGCGAGTTCGCGCCAGCCGAGCGCCGCGAGTTTATCCATACGGTGCATAAAGAGGCGGATCATCTGGCGAATCTGGTGGAAGATCTGCTCAACGTGTCGCGGCTGGACGCCGGCAAGATCAAGCTGGAGCGCTGGGTAATGGCCTTGCCCAAGCTGGTGCGTGAGTTGGTCGCGCAGCTCAATGCCGAGCTGGATGTGGAACGCCACCGGCTACTGCTGGATGTGCCCGAGAGCCTGCCGCCGATCTACGCCGACCGCGACCGGGTGCGCCAAATTTTGAGTAATCTGCTCTCGAATGCGATTAAGTACTCGCCAGAGGGTGGCGAGGTTGTGCTGCATGCCTCGGTGCTGCAAAAACCGCCCGCCTCTGCGCCGTCGCTGCCACCCGAGCCTGCGCTGCTAATCAGCGTGCGCGACCAGGGCATCGGCATTCCACAGCACGAGCTATCGCGCATCTTCGAGCGCTTCTACCGCGTCGACAACTCGAATACGCGGCGTATCGGCGGCACCGGGCTTGGCCTCGCGATCACACGGGCGCTAGTTGAGCTGCATGGCGGGCGGATCTGGGTTGAGAGTACGCCAGGCGAGGGCAGTACATTTTATGTCACCTTACCACTGGCGACCGAGATGCTGCGCACGCGGCGATGAGCAATACAGGCATTTATATCAACCCAAATAACCCACGCAGCCGGTGCTCAACTTGTGTTTGTAAGGCTGGAGAAAGACTGCCAAGTTCACGACTGATTAGTTTAGTCGTCACAGTCATAAGGCGATGAAGTTGAAGTGTTGAGCTTACATGCAATCCCGTTGTAGCAGTATCAGGATCATTAGTATCAATAACCAGATCAGTAGGAAGAAGGCTTTGGGGAATGCGACTCGTGATGAACGCCAAAACGACATGGCTATGAAGCCCAATCGCACGTGTCAGGCATACTGCCGGACGCACCTTGGCACTTGAAAGATCATCGAACGGAAACGGAACGAGAACTACTTTATACTTCAGCATTGAAGGGCTTTCCATCCGCAAGCGAATAAATATCTTCAGTAGGATCATCGAGATCGTCGAACGCAGGATTATGTGCCGCCGATCGCAGCCAAGCTGACTCGTCAGCTTCATCCTCTTCTGAGTACAGCACAATCACACGTACCCGTTTAGGACCATTTATCGGAAGAATAGAGTCCAGCTGTAAGTGTTGTTGTTCATCAACTATTCCAGTTAACTCAATCGCTGTCAGTGGTGCCTCCATAGCCTATATCTCCCTTCCGCAGCATCAGCTTAGAAAAATTATACAACCTTCTCGCTGGCCCGATCCGCGTAAAACTCGCCTTTCAGCCCTGTGTAGTCCCGAATCGCAGCGATAACATCTCGCCGGTTGCCACGAATGACAACCGGCAAATCGACACTACTCAAGATCACCGTCGGCGATGAGGAATCAACGGCTCAATCTGGAATCACAATCTGATCGAGGCCGGCCTCGCCTGCTGGAAACTGCGGATTCATGGCCTCCAACGTATCGGCGATTGTGCGCGCAATCACCAGGTTGCGGTACCACTTTTTATTGGCCGGCACGACATACCACGGCGCATACTCGGTCGAGCACTTGTTGATCGCGTCCTCGAACGCCGCCATATACTCATCCCAGTAAGCGCGCTCCTTGATATCGTTGCTAGAGAATTTCCAGTGCTTGGTCGGATCTTGCAACCGGCTTTCCAGTCGTCGCTTCTGCTCGTCTTTGGAGATGTAAAGAAAGAACTTGAGGACCACGGTGTTATTGAGCGTCAGCATATGCTCAAACTCGTTGATCATAGCGTAGCGATGCCGCCACACATCCTCTTCGATCATCTGCTTGACCCGCACGATCAGCACGTCCTCATAGTGCGAGCGGTTGAAAATCGTGATCATGCCGCGCGGTGGCGTCTTCTGATGATAGCGCCACAGAAAATCATGCTCCAGCTCTTCGGTACTCGGCGCTTTAAACGACCAGACCTGGCAGCCCTGCGGATTCACGCCTTGAAAAACACCGCGAATCGTCCCATCTTTGCCGCCGGTATCCATCGCCTGTAGCACAATCAGCAGGCTCTGCTTGCGCTCGGCGTAGAGCCGTGCCTGTAGCTCGGCAATACGGTCGCGCTGCTGGGCAAGCTCGTCTCGGACGTCCTTCTTGCTCTGGTAATGCTCCGACTCATTCGGATCGATCTCGACCAGCCGCAGCGCCGGAGCGGCAGGCTGCTGGGCAAGCTTAAGCTGTTCGCCGGGATCGATGCGGTAGCGCGGATAATTGGGCTGCGGCGGCTTCTCGGTGGCGGTCTGCTCGGGCACAGTTACATCGGCCATGTGAGCGGTTGCTTTCAGCGCCGGATCATGATTGGTACCATCGGCTGCGGCGTCAACCTGATCATTGATCGCAGATACGCCGTTGAATGAACGATTTTTCTTGCTCACAGGCGGCCTCCTCGGCTCAGCAGTTAATGGCTGTCTAGCAAGTTGAACACCACCCGCGCCGCGCGGTAGCAAGCAGGTACAACCTTCTTCGTAGGATGATCCGCGCAAAACTCGTCTTTAGGCCTGTGCGACGTCGCCAGCTTTTTGTTATGATTAAGCAACTTTAAACGTTCTATGGAGCCGGACATGGCAGTTCTTTCCGGGGGCAACCTCAGCAAATATTATGGCGCTGATCAGATTTTTAGCGGCGTCAGCTTTACCGTGAATCGCGGCGACAAGATCGCGTTGGTCGGCACCAACGGTGCCGGTAAGTCCACGCTGCTCAAGATCATCGCCGGCGACGAAGAGTCGACGCAGGGCCAGCTTGGCATGGCACGCGGCACACGCGTCAGCTATCTCGCGCAGGAAGCGCAGTTTAGCGGCGAGCGCACGCTGCTGGAAGAAGCGCAACAGGCTTTCGCGCATCTTCACGCCATGGAGGCCGAGATCCGCCAGCTTGAAATCTTGATCGCCGAGACTGAGCATCCCGACTGGGAAGATCGCATGGAGCGCTACGGCGACCTGATGGCGCGCTTCGAGCATGGCGGCGGCTACGATACCGAGCGCATGATCGAGCGCACGCTGGAAGGCCTGAGCTTCACCAAAGCCCAGTATCATCAGCGGATCGGCGAGTTTAGCGGCGGCCAGAAAACCCGCGCGGCGCTGGCGATCACGCTGCTCGAAGATCCAGATCTGCTGCTGCTCGACGAGCCGACCAACCATCTGGATCTGCACGCGCTCCAGTGGCTGGAAGAGTTCCTGCGCACCTGGCCGGGAACGCTGATCGTGATCTCGCACGATCGCTACTTTCTCGACAAAGTGACGACGCGTACCTTTGAGATGGCCTGGGGCAAGCTGACCGACTGGCCCGGCAACTACAGCAAATTTCTCCAGCTCAAGGCCGAGCGCGACGAGCGTATGCAGAAGGACTTCGACGCGCAGCAGGCGTTTATTGCCAAAGAAGAAGAGTTTATTCGCAAGCACATCGCCGGGCAGCGCACCAAAGAGGCGCAGGGCCGCCGCAAGCGACTTGAGCGGCTCAAGAACGGCTATCAGGGAGCGGGCGGCCAGTGGATCGACACGCGCATCGAGGCACCCAAAAACCAGAAGCAGGTCAAGCTGGGGCTGAGCACCGAGCAGCGCTCAGGCTTGATCGTGCTGACCACCAGCGACGGGCTGACGGTCGGCTACAAAACGCCGCAGGGCGACAAGCCCCTGGTACGCACGCCGACACTTGAGCTGCAACGTGGTCAGTGCGTCGCGCTGATGGGAGCGAACGGATCGGGCAAGACCACACTGCTGCGCACGATCGTCGGCGAGCTGCCGATCCTCAGTGGCCGGGTCAACTTCGGCGTCGGCGTGTCGGTGGGCTACTATGCGCAGACCCACGACGAGCTGAATCTCGACAACACCGTGCTGGAAGAGGTGCATCGGGTCAAGCCGCTGCTGAAGACCGAGCGGATTCGTACGCTGCTGGGCCGCTTCCTGTTCAGCAACGACGACGTCTTCAAGCGCGTCGGCGATCTTTCGGGCGGCGAGCGCAGCCGGGTCGCGCTGGCACAGCTGACGCTGAAAGAGCCCAATCTGCTAATCCTGGACGAGCCGACCAACCACCTCGACATTGCCTCGCGGGAAGCGCTGGAAAGCGTGCTGCAGGAGTTTCCGGGCACGATCATGTTTGTCTCCCACGACCGCTACTTCATCGACGCGCTCGCCGATACGATCTGGATGGTCGAGGACGGCACCGTCAACACCTTCGAGGGCGACTACACCGACTACGCGGCGTATGTGACCCAGCTTGAGCTAGAGCGCAAAAAAGCCGTCGATCCAAAGGCCGACGCGACGACGCCGAAAGCGCAGCCGGCTCAGAAGGCCGTGCCGGAGCGCCAGAGCAGCAATGCCCAGCCAGCCGCCGGACTCTCGGGCCGCGAACATCGCGAGGTCGAGCGTCAGCAGCGCGAGAAGCAAAAGCAGGTCAACGCCGTCGAGCGGAAAGTTGCCGATCTAGAGCGTCAGCTGCACGTGCTGCAATCCGCGATCGAGACCGCCACAGCCCAGCGTAAGATCGACGAGATCACGCGGCTCGGCGAGGAGTACGTCGCGCTGGAACAGCAGCTGCAATCGCAGTACGATCTGTGGGCGGAGCTAGCTGGATAAAACGAACAAAGGAACAAACGAACAAATTATTGAGTAATAATCCCTTTGTTCTTTTGTTTCCTTGTTCTTTTGTTCGTCCGAAGGACACACAGTGAGGGCCTGCAATCAACAATGACGCCACGTTTTCCACATCTTTATCTAATCGGACTGACCGGCAATATTGGCTGCGGCAAAAGTACCGTGGTCGAGATGCTGGCGGCGCGCGGCGCGCATGTTATCGACGCCGACGCCGTGACGCGCCAGGTGATGGAAGTGGGGCAGCCGGCCTACCAGCAGATCGTCGAGGTTTTTGGCGCGGACATTCTTCAGACAGCCAACGGCCCGATCGATCGACCGGCGCTTGGCCGCATCGTGTTTGGCGACACGGCGGCGCTTAAGACGCTGGAGTCGATCGTTCATCCTGCCACGCGTGAGATGATCCTCAGCTGGCTCCGGCAGCGCGCCGCCGAGGCCGAAGCAGCAGGGCGGCGCGACGTGGCGGTTGTCGACGCGATCAAGCTGCTTGAGGCCGGCTATCCGGCCTTCTGCGATGCGGTGTGGGTGGTTGCCTGTGATGAGGCCGAGCAGATTCGAAGGCTGGTCGGGCTACGCGGCATGAGCGAGGCCGACGCGCGCCAGCGGATCGCCGCGCAGCCGCCGCAGAGCGCCAAGATCGCCGCCGCCGACGTGGTGATCGACAACAGCGGCGCGCTCGACGCCACGGAGCGCCAGGTTGCGGCAGCCTGGCAGCAGATCAGCCGTCAGTAGAGCCACGCTAACAGAGCGGGTAAAAACCTAGCCCTGAAGCACCTGCTGCTCTAGCTCATTGAGCAGGCTGAGCACATTCTCAAGCGCCGGCGGATTCTGCGTGCCGTCGTAGCTCTTAACCGTCTTTCCGTTCGCGACGATCGTGTAGGTGAAACCGTCGGCGATCTGCTGGCCCTCGCCATACGCGGCATCAAGCTGCTGCCAGCCCTCCGCCTGGATCGCCGCCTCTAGCTTCGCGATCTGCTCCGGCGTCGCGCGGCCTTCTTTCTGCACCTGCCCGCCGATCTCCCCATCGATAAGCTGCACTGTGCCATCGCTTTGCACCACCAGCGTCTCGTTGATACCTGCAATACCGCCGGAGCGATTCAGCGTCACCAGCGGCGCGCCTGCATCGCCTGTTACGGTCGTTGCGGTCATCGCCGGCGGCGGGCTGGTTTGGGTCTGGCTATCAGCCGTGGCTGTCACTGGCGCAGGCGACGATCCAGTTTCATCAGTCGTCGTTCCGGTTGGTGTGCTGCCACAAGCCGCCAGCAGCAAAAGCAGCGCGCTCAATATTCCCAATTGCAAGAGCTTCATAAACTTCCTCACTGCATGCAAACAGCCGTCATGCCAGGCACAACGGCTGTTTGCGTATTGCTAGAAAACGAACGTCCGACTATCCACCGCTGGCGATCTGCGTGACGCTGTTGATCGCGGGCAAGAAGAAGTTCGGCAGCAGGCCCATGAAGAAGACGATCAGCGCCGAGACCACCAGCGAGAAATTGATCCCCGCCGGAACGTTGATGCGCTCCTCAGTCAGCGGCTCATGCATAAACATCGCCTTGAGCAGACGCAGATAGTAGTACAGGCTGATGATCGTGTTGAGCACCGCGACCACGACCAGCCAGATCGCGCCGCTTTCCCAGCCGGCCTGGAAGACCATAAACTTGGCCCAGAAGCCGCTCAGCGGCGGAATGCCGGCCAGCGACAGCACAAAGACCGCCATCAGCACAGCCAGGCCGAGATTGCGCTTGTACAGGCCGTTGAGATCGCTCAGGTCGTCGCCGCCGACTACCCGGCTGATCGCCGCCAGCGCGCCGAACGCGCCGAGGTTGGTGAACGTGTAGGCGATCAGGTAGTAGACCAGCGACTGCACGCCGAACTGCGAGAACTGCCCGCCGGGGCTGCCGGGCGCGTACACGCCGATCAGGCCCAGCAGCAAGAAGCCGGCGTGCGCGATCGACGAGTAGGCCAGCAGGCGCTTGGCGTTGGTCTGCGTGATCGCCGCCAGATTGCCGTAGGTCATCGTCAGGAACGCGATGAAGGCCAGGATGCTGGTCCAGCCGCCGAAGCCGCTGGCGACCGCCGCCGATCCGGCCAGTGGTCCGAAGCCGTTGACCAGCACGCGATACAGCAGCACAAAACCCGCCGTCTTCGAGGCTGTCGACAGAAACGCCGTCACCGGTGTCGGCGCGCCCTGGTAGACGTCAGGCGACCACGAGTGGAACGGCACGACCGCAACCTTGTAGCCCAGGCCCGAGATGATAAAGATCAGCGCCAGGTAGAGCAGATTCGAGTTGGTGCCGGCCTGGCCCAAA
>JAFAYS010000114.1 GCA_019240175.1 Chloroflexota bacterium
GCTTTGTAATCGTCGGCGGCACTGCTCCCGAAGAGGCCGACCAGGCGCTGGACGGCAGCGGACTGGTCGCGATCCCCGGCCTGATCCAAACGCATCTCCACCTGTGTCAAACACTGTTTCGCTCCCTGGCCGATGACGTGGCGCTGCTGGATTGGCTTCAGCGCTTCATCTGGCCGCTGGAAGCCGCGCACACGCCCGAGACGCTCTACGCCTCGGCGGCGCTGGGCGTGGCCGAGCTGCTCAAAGGCGGCACCACCGCGATCCTCGACATGGCCACCCTGCGCCACACCGGCGCGATCTTCGAGGCCTGCCGCGATCTCGGCATTCGCGCCACGATCGGCAAGGTCTTGATGGATCATCCGCGCTCGCCTGAGATTCTGCGCGACACGACCGCCAGTGCGCTGGACGAGAGCGTGCAGCTGCTCCAACGCTGGCACAATCGTGAAGATGGGCGGCTGCGCTACGCGTTTGCGCCGCGCTTTGCCGTGAGCTGCACCGATACGCTGCTGCGCGAAGTTGCCGACCTGGCGCGACGCTACAACGTACGCGTCCACACGCACGCCTCGGAAAACCGTGACGAGGTCGCGATCGTAGAGGCGGAGCACGGTCTGCGCAACATCGCCTATCTCGACAGCATTGGCCTGAGCGGGCCGCATGTTTGCGTCGCCCACTGCGTGCATGTCGATCAGCACGAGATCGAGCTGCTGGCGCGCACCGGCACCCACGTGCTGCACTGCCCCTCGTCGAACTGCAAGCTGGCCAGCGGAATCGCGCCGATCCCCGAGATGTTGGCGCAGGGCGTGCATGTTTCGCTGGGCGCGGACGGCGCGGCCTGCAACAATAATCTTGATGCGTTTCAAGAGATGCGGCTGGCGGCGCTGATCCACAAGCCGCGCTTCGGGCCACAGGCGATGCCGGCGCAAGACGTGCTGCGGCTGGCGACAATCGGCGGTGCGGCGGCGCTGGGTCTTGACGATCAGATCGGCTCGATCGAAGTGGGCAAGCAGGCGGATCTGGTGCTGCTGGATCTCGGCCAGGCGCATGTGCAGCCAGCCAGCGACCACAACCTGATCTCGCGGATCGTGTATGCTGCACGTGCCGGCGATGTACGACACGTTTTTGTCGGCGGGCGGCAGGTTGTGCGCGACGGCGCGCTGCTGGCCGATGACGAGGCGCGCATCGTTAGCCAGGCCAATCAGGCGCTGCGCCACATGACGCAAACAATAGGCTGAGGAGAAGCGAGATCGATGAAACTTGTAACATTTAGACAGCCGGGCGACGCGCCCCACGAGGCGCGGGCGGGCGTGCTCCTGCCTTTTGGCGTGGTCGATCTGCAAGCCGCCGCGCCGCTGGCCTTTGAAGATACCGAGAACGAGCGCATCGATATGCTGCGCGTGCTGACCGGCGATGATCTCGGCATCAGCCTTGAGGGCGCGGCGGAGATTGTCAACGCGGTGCTGGAACAGATCGGCGGTAGCGTGGACGTCGTGAACGATGAGAGCGATCCCAACGCGGTCGATCTGGCCGGCTCGATCTCGATCGGCGGACTCGATCTGCTGCTGCCACGCTCCGAGGCCAAACTGCTTGCGCCGCTGCCACGTCCGCGCTCAGTTCGTGACTTTTTCGCCTTTGAGCAGCATGTTGCTGCGGCTCGCAAACAGCGCGGACAGAACGTGCCTGCCGCCTGGTATCGCGCGCCGGTCTTTTACTTCTCCAACCACCAGGCGATCCTCGGCCCTGAGGATCTGGTGCCGCTGCCACGGACCGAACAGCTCGACTACGAGCTAGAGGTCGCCTGCGTAATCGGGCGCGAAGGCCGCAACATCGATCCGGCGGATGCGTATGAGTATATCGCCGGCTTTACGATCATGAACGATTGGAGCGCCCGCGACGTGCAGGCCGAAGAGATGAGCGTCGGCCTCGGCCCGGCCAAAGGCAAAGATTTTGCCACATCGCTGGGACCGTATATCGTCACGCTCGACGAGCTTGAAGACTATACCACCGACGACGGCGATCGCTGGCGATTGGACATGATCGCGCGGGTCAACGGGCGCGAGTACAGCCGGGGCAATCTGATCGACATGCACTACACCTGGGCGGAGATCATCGCCCACGCCAGCCGCGACGTCACGCTGTATCCCGGCGATGTGCTGGGATCGGGAACGGTCGGCGGCGGCTGCATTCTAGAGCTCACGCCCGAAGCGGTCGGCGGCTGGCTTGAGCCCGACGACGTGGTCGAGCTGGAAGTGACCGGGCTGGGCGTGCTCAAGAATCGCATCGTGTACAGCCGTTGAAACACAGACGCGAGCTACTCAGCGTAGCTCCATATCTCGCGAAAACAACAAATCGTCGCAGGCTTGCGAGGAGAACACAGCATGAAGATTTTGATCCTGGGCGGGACCGTCTTTCTGGGACGCGCAATCGTCGAGGCCTGCGCGGCGCGCGGCCATGAGGTGACGCTTTTCAATCGTGGGCAGCGCAACCCCGATCTTTTTCCTGAGCTAGAGCATCTACGCGGCGATCGCGACGGCAACCTGGAAGCGCTGCGTGGCCGGCGCTGGGACGCGGTGATCGATCCGTCGGGCTACCTGCCGCGCCTTGTCCGCGCCTCGGCGGAGCTGCTGGCCGATGCCGTCGATCACTACACCTTTATCTCTAGCATCTCGGTCTACGCCGGCTTTCCCACGCGCGGCATGGACGAGAACGCGCCGCTCGGCACGCTGGACGATCCCACGGTCGAGGAGATCACCGGCGAAAGCTACGGGCCGCTCAAAGTGCTCTGCGAGCAGGCCGTGGCAGAAACGCTGCCGGGTCGCTCGCTGATCATTCGTCCGGGCCTGATCGTCGGGCCGCACGATCCGACCAACCGCTTCACCTACTGGGTCGATCGCGTGGCACGTGGCGGCGACGTGCTGGCACCGAACCGTCCCGACCTGGACGTGCAGGTGATCGACGTGCGCGACCTAGCCGAGTGGACCGTGCGGCTGGTGGAGCGCAAGCAAACCGGCATCTACAACGCGACCGGCCCCGACTATCATCTGACGCTGCGCGAAGTGCTGGAAACCTGCAAAACCACGACTGGCAGCGATGCGCGCTGGATCTGGGCCGACGAGGAGTTTCTGGACGCGCAGGGCGTTGAGGAGTGGACCGGCCTACCGCTGTGGATTCACAATACGCCGGATATGGTCGGCTTTTCCGCCATGAACATCGACCGCGCGCTGGCCGAGGGACTGACGCTGCGTCCGCTGGCGACCACGGTCGCCGATACGCTGGCCTGGAGCCAGACGCTGCCCGCCGATGCCGAGCGCCGCGCTGGAATATCGCCGGAGCGCGAGGCGGAGCTGCTGAGCCTGTGGCGCGATCAGCAGTGATCGTGGCGCTGCCGTGCGCGCAAAACGGCTACAGGCGGCCAACCCATGATAGGCGCAATTGATCGAGATAACCAAAGGATACATCGGTGTCAGACACAACGCCTCCGTCCGTTTATGAGATTACGTACCTGGGCAGCACTGAACTCCACGATGTATATCATGTCGCGATCTATCCGGGCCTCGTAGGTAATCTCGAAGCACAGCACCAGTACAAACAGCAGGTTGTTGAAGCGCTTACACAGGCCAAAAACAACCAGCGTAATGTCTGGGTCGTCGTTGATCTCGGCCACCTCACAACCGGGCAGTTCATTAACCTGTCGTACCGCATCGGCTTGCCGTTCATGCGCGAGTCGATGACGGTCAAAGCCTATGGCATGGGCTATCTCGTGGTCCACGACACGGCGACAAAAAGCCTGGACTGGCTGATGCGCCATACTTTTAGGATGGAGATGGTCGCCAATCGTAAGGCCGGGCTGCCGCCTGGATTCGTCGGCAGGGACTAGCGCCGGTTCTGGCCAACATCTCACATGAGCCGTTAAACACAGGGTGGTTGTGTGCTTCGACACACAACCACCCAATGCATCTAGCGCTATCTTTTATGGCTGGTACTTGACCTGCTCCTTGACCGCTTTCTCGAACTTCTGCACCACATCGACCTGCTGCACGCCGTTGCCCATATGCAGATCGCCGAACTCAGGCACTAGCGTCTGCCAGGCACCATCGCCGCCGGTCCGCGTGGCGAACATGTAGACCTTACCCGTTTCCAGCAGCTTATCTTCTTCGATCAGGATCATGGCGTTTTCTTCAGCGCTAAAGCCGCCCTGCTGGTTCACAGCCACGGTGCCACTGAGCGATCCTTTGAGGCTGCGAATCACATCGACCTTGAACAAGGTTTCGGGCAGCACGCCGTCGGGCGAGTGTGTGCCGGTCTTTTCCAACACGCGGCCAATGAAGACGTTGTCGGCAAAGCCCGCGAGCTTGCGCGTATCGCTGAAATCGCTGACATGGCTAACATCGACGTGGATCGTGCGCGGCTGAGCTGCGTAGCGCTGCGCGAGCGTCGTGCCACCAAGAACGAGTGCCAGAGCCAGCGCGGCGGACGAAAGATGTTTCGTTGCGATGTTCATGAGTTTCTCCTGCGGAATCTACCCTGAAGACAACAAGCACACGACAAGAGGCGATCGAGACCAAGGATCAGACTAGGGCCACAGGCTGTAGTAGTCCGAGCGATCATGCGACTGCGGCGTGTTGTAGCCGGAGCAGGTCGAGCAAGAGTTCATGAGCTGGTTCGAGTAGCTGTGCGCCAGACCAAGCGCGTGGCCCTGCTCATGCGCGGCGACGGCGCGGCGCTTGAAGGTGGTGTAGTTGCGCAGATAGTAGCTGTTGAGCTGAATCAGATCCGCGCCGGTGCGGGCGCTCCACATGCCGTCCCAGCTCACATCGCTGCGGCTGGCGTCGCGCCACTCAAGATCCGCGATCGTGGTGGCGGAGTCGGGCGCGATATTGACGCGGCCCAGCGCGTCCCAGGTGCTGTTCGCGTGACCACGAGCATCATCATAGGCGGTGTAATCTTCCCAGCGAATCTCCCGACCATCGACCGAGTCATTGCCGAGAAAGTGTGCGAACGCCGACAGCGGCGCGATCAGCATAGCCAGAGCAACGGCGGCGACAACGATTTTGCGGTGCATACCTTTCCTCCGTACACAATTGGTTTCTGAGCCCAATGTTCCGATAGGCGCTAGTGGACGAGCCTCCGCTGGAAACCTCCTTTCGCCTACACGCAGCCGTAGCTAGGCGCTATTCAGTTTTTGGGGGGATTTAGGAAAGCAGCGACGGCAAAGATCAAAGCGCATTGGCCGCCGATCTGAGGGGTGTGTACGCCTACCGTTGGCGGATGATGAGAGCAAAGTGGCAAGTAGGAGTATCGATGAGCTTGAGTGTACATGAGCGATCTCAACAGGGTCTGTTTATTCTGTTCAGCGCTATTAATAAAATCTAGACATTTAGTTGTACCCCTGTGTACCCCTCCTACATAAGCTTAGTAGACGCTAATCCAACCCAGGCACAAACGCAGGTTGCGAGTTAGGGTACAATTGGGATCGAGGCTGTGCGTGAGCCTGGGTCGATTCTTGCAGGCTAAAACAGCGCAGCAGCTCACGGTGCGAGCGACGATAGCCTCGCGCTTGCGCCAATCAGCATATATGCATCAAGGAGGTCAAAGATGCCCTTCTACCATCGTCTGGGGGAGATTCCGCATAAGCGGCACACCCAGTTCCGCCGGCCCGACGGTTCGCTTTACCGCGAGCAAGTCATGGGAACCAAGGGATTCAGCGGCAACCAGTCGATCTTGTATCATCACTACGCGCCGACAGCGATTCTTGAGGTTGAAGATCTCGGCCCGGCGACGATCGCGTTCGAAGAAGAGGGCGCGCTGCGGCACCGTCACTTCAAGACGGCGGGCGTGCAGCCAGGCGGCGATCCGCTGACCGGACGTCGCTACATGCTCGCCAATCACGATGTGCGCATTGCGGTGTGTAAGCCGACCGAGCAGCAGCGCTACTTTTACCGCAACGGCGAGGGCGACGAGGTGCTGTTTGTCCACGAGGGCGAGGGCGTGCTCGAAACCAGCTTCGGCAACGTTCCCTACCGGCGCGGCGATTATCTCTACATCCCGATCGGCTGTACGTGGCGTTTGCAGCCCAGCGGCGGCGATACCCGGCTGCTGGTGATCGAGACGACCGGCGAGATCACGACGCCCCGACGCTATCGCAACGAGCACGGCCAACTGCTAGAGCACGCGCCGTTCTGCGAGCGTGATTTCCGCGTGCCGCTGCAGCTTGAGCCCCACGACGAAAAAGGCGAGTTCGCGGTGCATGTGCGCGCCCGTGGCCGTCTGACCAAGCATATTCTGGATCATCACCCGCTGGATGTGGTCGGCTGGGACGGCTATTTGTATCCGTTTGCCTTCAACATCGAGGACTTCGAGCCGATCACGGGCCGCGTGCACCAGCCGCCGCCGGTGCACCAAACCTTCCAAGGGCCGAACTTCGTGCTGTGCTCGTTTGTGCCGCGCCTCTTCGACTACCACCCGCAGGCGATTCCCGCGCCCTACAACCACTCCAACGTCGAGAGCGACGAGGTGCTGTACTACGTCGAGGGCAACTTTATGTCGCGCAAAGGCATCGAAGAAGCCTCGATCACGCTGCATCCGGCGGGACTGCCGCACGGGCCACATCCGGGAACGGCGGAGGCCAGCATCGGCAAGGATAAGACCGAGGAGCTAGCGGTGATGGTGGATACCTTCAAGCCGCTTTACATCACGCAGGCAGCGCTTAAGCTCGAAGATCCGGGCTATCCCTACAGCTGGACTCACGGCGGCAATCGTGAGCGCTGGCGGGCCGAGCAGACCGACTAGACAGCACGCGGCGATTAAACGGAAGTGAGACGGCAGTTGCCGTCTCACTTGGCGTTTGTGGAGGATGGGTTTTTACGAGCAGGAGCCGCGCTTCGAGCCGAGCAGCGCCATGATGCCGAGCAAGATCAGGATGCCGGGCCAAATCATGCCAGTCCCGAACAAAAAGGCCAGGCCGATGAAAAAGACCAGCGGCATGAGCGCGTTGTTCGCGCGGCCCTTACCAGCCTCGCTGAGAAAGGCGGTGACACCGATCAAAACCAGGATGCCGGGCCAGAAGCTGTTAGTTAGGAACAGCACGCCCAGACCGATCAGGAAGAACGCACCGCTGGCCTGATTCAAATGCGGAAAGTGGCGAATGTGACCCGCAGTGTGCGGCACGGCGGGCGCAGGCATCGGCGCAGGCGCGGGCATGGTGTAAGCAGGCACCGACGCTTCCGGTAACCGTGTGGTCGCGCCGACCGCCGGCGTCGGAACGTCTTGCACCACCGTCTCCGGCGCTGTTAGCTGAGCCGAGCAGTAGATGCAGAACCGCGCATCGGCAGGATTGTTGCGTTCACAGGCAGGACAGGTCATACGAGTGCTCCTTTGAGCAAGATATTCAGTTGCATAATGTATTGGCAATGGTACGATTGCGCCTGACAGTTTGTTGCAAAGGAAACCGTTTATGCAGATCGATCCAGCCGTATTGACCGAGCGCGAGATATATAAAATCCTCACCGGCGCAGTTGTGCCACGTCCGATCGCCTGGGTAGCCACGATTGGCGAGGAGGGCACGCCGAATCTCGCGCCGTTCTCGTACTTCAACATCGCCTGCACCGATCCGCCGATGCTGCTCTTCTGCCCGCAGCGGCGCGGCGACGGCTCGCCCAAGGATACGCTGCGCAACGTGCAGACGACCGGCGAGTTCGTGCTGCATATCGTGAGTGAAGAGCTGGCGGCGGCGATGAACCAGACCTCGGCTGAGTATCCCTACGCGACCGATGAGTTCGCGGCGACAGGGCTGCGCGCCGCGCCCAGCAGCTTGGTCGCGCCGCCCCGTGTGGCCGATGCCGCTGTGGCCTTTGAGTGCCGCGTTGAGCAGATCGTGCATGTGGGCAGCGCGCGCGGCGGCGAGATCGTGATCGGTCGCGTGCTGCAAATCCATGTGCGCGACGACGTGTACCACGACGGCTACATCATCCTCGACGCGCTCAAACCGGTCGCGCGGCTAGCAGGCAACGACTACGCCCGCGTCAACGATACGTTTAGCTTGCAGCGCCCGTCGAAAGTCGGGCCTTAACCGTTTCGATGGCCTGGCAGTTGCTCGTCTTACTCCTTAGAGGAGAACGCGATGGAGATCGAAGCAAAATACACGCTGACCGAGCCGGTATCCGCCGAGCAGATCGAGGCGCTGGATTGGGGCGCATATCAGCTCGGCGATCGCCACACGATCGATCAGCACGATACCTTTTTCGACACGCCCAAGCTAGCCTTGAGCCGCACCCGCCACGCGGTCCGGCTGCGCACCGGCGGCAAACAGCCGGTTGTCACACTCAAAGGCCCCGGCAGCGCCGTGCAGGGCGTGCATAGCCGCGAAGAATGGGAAGAGCCGACAGCCGATCCCGATCCTGGCGGCTGGCCCGAGTTGATCCGTCACAAGCTCCAGGATCTGATCGCCGCGCAGCCGATGGAGCCGCTGCTGGCGGTGCACAACAACCGGCGCACCTGGGAGCTGCTGCGCGACGGGCAGATCGTCGGCGAGGTGGCGCTTGACCTGGGCGAGATCGTGGCGGGCGACGAGCGCGAGCCGATGCATGAGCTGGAGATCGAGTTGAAAGGCGGCACGCACGACGATCTGGCTGCGATCGGTGAGCTCGTGCAGCGACAGTTGCCGGCCCAACCCGAAGATCGCTCCAAGTTCGCGCGTGGCCTGGCGCTGGTGCGACATGCGCAATCCCTAACGCAGACCGAAACAACCATGCAGCATGCTGCATCCAGCAACGAGAGCGACAATGAGTAAGTCTAAATCAAAAAAGATCGAGCTACCGACGCTGCCGTCGGATCTTGAGCTGCTGGCAGAACTGGCGCCATTCACCGGATCGACGAGCCTGGCGCTGGCCAGCCGCATTATGCTGGCCAAGCACACGCACAAGCTGTATGAGCATCTGCCAAACGTGCTGAGCGGCGACGATCCGCACGCGGTGCATCAGATGCGCGTGGCAAC
>JAFAYS010000136.1 GCA_019240175.1 Chloroflexota bacterium
AGCGCTTGGCGCTGATCGGGCCCAGCGGCGCGGGCAAATCCACGCTGTTGCGGCTGCTCTGCTTTTTGGAGCGGCCTACCAGCGGTACGATCGCCTACCACCACCGCGTGCTGGACGGCGCGATCCCGCTGGCGATTCAGCGCGAGATCACGCTGGTTTTTCAGCGGCCTCTGCTGCTTGATACCACGGTCTGGCGCAATGTCGAGTTTGGCCTGCGGCTGCGTGGCACGCGCGACGATCGACGAGTGGCGGCGATGCTTGAGCTACTGGGCCTGGAACAACTGGCACGATCGCGGGCGCTCACGCTCTCAGGCGGCGAGATGCAGCGGGTGGCACTGGCGCGGGCGCTGGTGATACAGCCACAGGTGCTGCTGCTAGACGAGCCGACCGCCAATCTCGATCCGTACAATGTCGCGCTGATGGAGTCTGCGATCAACACACTACAGCGCGAAACAGCCACGACGATTATCCTGGCGACACATAATCTGCACCAGGCGCGACGACTCACAGATCGTGCGGCGATGCTGCTAGATGGCGAGCTGATCGAAACTGGTGTGACGGAGCAAGTGCTGACTGCGGCGGTGGATCGCAGGACACAGGCGTTTGTGCGCGGTGAAATGATCTACTGAGGGCTGTCGCAGTGGTATCAAAGATTCACATGGCAGCGCCGTTGCTGCCACACATGGCTGTGGTGTGTCGAATGCAGACTAATTGTTCTGCTGGCGGGCTTCCCATGGCATCGTGAAGCGATCGCGCGCTTTGTAATCTTCGTTGGGAGCATGAACCAACAGATTTCTGCCGTAAGTGTACCAAAGGCCATGCTCCTCACAGCGATATGCTGAGCCGTCGTTTTCGAGCTGTGATCCACAGGTTGGACAAGCGTAGGCTTTCATGTTGTTCGTCTCCATGATCGTGCTCCTGCGGCGATAAAAAAACCCATCCCGTGTTGGGATGAGCAGTCATCGCTCCAAGGCAGCTAATCAGTGCTGTCTTTGTAGGGTTGTGACGTAAGTATATCTGAAAATTAGCTGATATGCAAATTGCATACACACTTTTGTAGCGACTAACCTGCTAACGAAAGAAAAAGGTCGCCATGACTACATATCCCACCCAGCCACCAACCAACGCGCAAGTTGAGCAAGCCTTTCTGGATTTGCTTAGCGGTCGCCGCTCCCGCGACGAAATTGATCGCTGGGCGGCGCAGTGGGCGGCTGCCGACGATCCACCGGATATGGACGATGCGGTCTGGGAAGCATTAGGCATGCTGTTTGGCTGCGATATGCCCGATCTGGATGGTACGTACTTGCTCGACGATCGCCAGATTCAGCAATGGTATGACGAGTTTCGCCGGGCGACCAGCGGCTAATCGCGCCTGTATCATCGTCAAAACGAGGCCAGACATGGATAGCGACAAGGCGCTGCCAGTTCACCAAAACGACAGCTGGCCTATCGACAAAACAACGATGCAGGCAAGTTTGAGATCACACTGGATCGGAATGAGGGCATATTACTGGCCGCCGACAATGCGTAACCGTGCAATCGATAACAGGAAACCAGCATGACGGAGGTACAGGCCGGCAACGTGGTGTTGATCGTCGGCACATCCAGCGCCGGCAAGTCCTCAGTCATTGCTGAACTGCAAGATCTGCTCTCCGATCACTATCTTGCACTCGGCATCGACAGTTTTTTTCAGATGGTCGCGCCACGCTGGGGCGGCGGCATGGGCGGCCCACTGAGCACCGATGGGTTTCGCTATGTTACAGCCGACGACGATCAGGGACCATGTGTGCGTATCGCGTATGGCGCGGTTGGCGAGCGCATCCTGCGCGGGATGCATCGGGCCGTGGCTGCGCTGGCCGCCTGTGGCAACCATGTGCTGGTCGACGAAATGCTGCTTGATCGGGCAGTACTCGGCGACTGGGTCGTCGCGCTGCACGATCTGCCGGTCTGTGTCGTGCGGCTGCGAGCCGCGCTGTGTGTGCTTGAGCAGCGTGAGCACGGGCGCAGGAATCCGCCCGGCCTGGCACGCGGCCATCTTGCCGACAACCTGATCGATGGGTATGATCTCGATCTCGATACAAGCGCACAATCGCCGCGTGAGCTCGCACAGACGATTATCACGTATCTAGAGGCCGATGCAGCATGGACCGAGCTTGCCCGCCGCTAGCCTGGATGAGTAGCGCCAGTAGCCAACCTAACTGGCTGCGTGTACTACGCCGAACACCGACCACTGACCGATTGCCTGCCCCACAAAGCGTCGTATATGCTGCGTGCATGCTTCGTACCTTCACTAATCGCACGTTCCAGCTGAGTGAGCAGATTGCCCACTTTCAAGCAGCCCATCCTGAAACACCGATCCTCGTCGCCGGCGCAACTAAAGTCATTCGCACCACTGAGGCAGCGACCGATCTGCGGCGCGGCAAACATTGGGCGCGTTCAGCACGTGGTGTTTTGATTGCCACATCCGAAGCCCTGGTGTTCAGCGCGACGCCACGTATGGAAGCGCTCCACGCAGAAGCCAGCGGCCTGCCAGATTTCGGCGATTTTACGCTACCGCTTGAGACCATTGCTCAGGCCAGACTGATTCGTTTCCGTCAAGGCACCGCACAGGCCCTGGTATTAGCCATCACCACCACAGATCAGAGCCACTATCAATTTGGTCTGATGCCTGATCCCGCCTGGGAAACCCAGCTGCCTTTTCCGGTGATTACCGAAGCGCAAAAGCTAGGCTGGAGTCGCTACAG
>JAFAYS010000171.1 GCA_019240175.1 Chloroflexota bacterium
GTCTTTCTGAACTGGACCGGCGTTGACGGTAACGTGTATATCGGCGAGTTCAACGGCAACACCTTTGTACCGGTCAAAATTACCACTACCACCAAAGATTTCAATCCCACGGTCACGGTATCGTCCAGCGGACAGCCGATCGCGGCCTGGCGCAACATCAGCCAGGGCGTTTTCGTCGGCTATCGCGCGGCCAACGGCGCATGGACGATCGAAAATCCGTTTCCGCATAACGGTGTCGCCGGACCGGTCAGCATCGTAGCCGACGCGCAGAATAACCTGCATCTGGCCTGGATCAGCCAGCAGGCCGGTAACGGCCTGTTCGAGGTCTGGTATACCTTCAAAACGCCAACCGATCCCTGGAGCACGCCGCAGGTCGTTTCGCGCGATGGCGGCGCGTTCAAAGCCAACCTGAGCATGACCACCTCGCTGACCGGCGGCAATGCGCTGGCGCATCTCTTCTGGGAATCGTTTGCGGGCGGCCAGTTCATCCGCTATGCGCAGGTCAAGACGCAGGTTTCGGTGCCGCTCAGTGGCCGCCTGACGATCAACAATGGCGCGGCGTTCACCAACCAGCCGTCGGTCAACGTCACGATCACGAACACCTCGACCGGCCCGGCGACCACCTACAGCATCGCCGATGGCGTAGATCCGGGCGCTCCGGCGACCGCCTTCGCCAATCCCACTTTCAACACCACGCTCAATCTCAACACCAGCGACGGCCAGTGCCGCGCCCACACGATCTACGGGCGGCTCGGCAACGGCACCAATGTTTCGCCGATGTTCGCGGGAACGATCACCTACGATCCCAGCGCGCGCATCATCGCCCAGGCCCGCAATCCTAACGTCGCGCTCAACCAGCCGCTCAACGACTTCAACGTCGCCATGGTGCCCTCGGGCGAAGTCGCCTATACCCGCGAGGAGCGCTTCAACCTGCTGGTGAACGGCGCGATGGAAGAGTGCAGCGGCATCAAGCGCTATGCGATCGTCGAGAAGGGCGAGGCCAAGCCGGCGACGGGCACGCCAGCCTGGCGCACGATCTCGGGCGGCTATGTCAGCGCCAATGTTCAGTTTGCGGCGGACCGCGGCCAGGGAACCTACGAGTTCGACGTGTACGCTCACGATATGGTCGATAACGAGACCGCCACGCCGACGACGGTGCAGATCGTCTACGACAACCAAGTGCCGACCGTCACCGGTGCCAGCGCGACGCTACCCACGACGACCTCGACACGTGGCGGCATCGCGACGATCACCGTGGGCACGCCGTCGGTCAGCGATAACATGTTTCAGGGCGCAGGTACCGGCAAGCAATACTGGGGCTACTGGGTGCTCGTCAAAGCGACCAGCGCGGGCGCGCCTACCGCGACGGAATGGAACACCTACGGCATCGTTAAGCCCGGCGAGCTCGCCTCGACGCTGCGCTGGAACATGGCGGATGGCCTGGTAGGTAAATTCCAGCGCGATACCGATTACACCGTCTATATCAGCTACATCGACGGCGCGGGCAACGGCTCCGATCCGCTGAAGAGCGCTTCGGTGCGCGTGTCACAGCTTGAGTATTTCACACACTTGCCGCTGACGAGCAGGTAGCCCACATCATAGCAAGCCTTATTTGTCAGAGCGCTGGTAAGCTGCCAGCGCTTTGGTTTTTTAACGGTACAATAGCGCATCATGGCGATAACCCAACCTTTATTACTGAGCTATAACCGCGCACGGAACTGGGATCGCGGCCTGCTGGTCCTGATCCTGGCCTTTGTGCTGCTGCTGCCGCTCTTCACGCCGCGGATCTACGCCGTCGACTCTGTCGAGTATTATGTCTACATTCGCTCGCTCTACTTCGACGGCGATCTCGACTTCACCAACGATTACACGCGCTTCCACGAGCTTAATCCCGACGCCGGCATTCGCGGCGGCCTGCTCGAAACCCGCGATCCGCTGACCGGCAAGCCGATCAACGTCGCCCCTGTGGGCACAGCGATCTTGTGGACGCCGGCGTTTTTCCTGGCGCATGGCAGCGTGCTGCTCGCGCGCGCGTTCGGCAGCGGCCTGGCGGCGGATGGCTACAGCACGCCCTACATCTGGGCGGTCTGCTTTGCCGCGATCGTGTATGGCCTGCTAGGTCTGCTGCTGACCTACAAGATCGTGCGGCAGTACATGAGCATGTGGGCGGCAACAGCTGCGATCCTGGTCTGCTGGCTGGCATCGCCGCTGATCTTCTACATGTACATTTCGCCGCCCTGGTCGCACACCGCTGGATTGTTTGCGACGGCGCTGTTTATCTGGTACTGGCAGCGCACACGATCCACACGTACGCTGCGACAATGGCTGGCGCTGGGCGCGCTCGGCGGCCTGATGGTGCTGACGCGTGAGCAGCTTGGGCTGTTTCTGCTGCTGCCGGCGATCGAGGCGCTGATTGGCTACTGGCGCGATCTGCGCGACCGCAACTGGCCGGCAGTGTGGCGCAGCTTGCTGACTCACAGCCTGTTTCTGCTGGTCTTCGTGCTGATGCTCACGCCGCAGCTGGTGACCTATGTCATCCTCAACGGGCGGCTCGGTCCTTCCACGATTGTAACCGAGAAGCTCAAGCATCAGCCGGACGATCCGTTTGCCCACGGTTTTCTCGGCAGCGGCCACTTCTGGGATACGCTGGTCGATGCGCGGCCTAGCCCGGTGACCGGACGCTGGTTCGCTCACGGCGCGTTCTTGTGGACGCCGGTCTGGGCGATCGGCGTGGCAGGCCTGTTCCTGCTGCTGCGTCGCGATCGCTTGTTGGCAGGCGCGCTGCTGCTGGCGCTCTTCGCGCAGATCTGGGTCAACGGGCGCTTCGGCACAACCTGGCATCTCAGCAGCGCGTTCGGCTTCCGGCGGCTGATCGAGGCAACGCCGCTGTTTGTGCTCGGCGTAGGGCTGGTGATCGATCGCGTGCGCTTGCCGCGCGGCATCTGGGCGGCGCTCGGCATTCTGCTGATCATCTGGAATGTGGGCTTGATCGCGCAGTGGACCGTGACCAATAAAGAGCTGCGGCGCGGCCTGATCTGGGACGGCATGATGCGCAACCAGCTAGCGGTGCCGGGACAAGCGGGCGAGAAGATCGGGCAGCTGCTCTTCAATCGCTGCGCGCTGGTCGAGAACGGCACCTGTCGCTAGCTCCGGGCTAGACCATGCGCGGCACACGCGGCAGAATCGTCGCGATCACCTCGTAGTTGATCGTGCCCAGCCACTCGGCGACCTCCTCGGCGCTAATGCAATCGCCGCCCTGGCATCCGATCAGCACAACCTCATCGCCGGCCCGCACGCTGGGAAGCTCGGTCACATCAAGCATCGCGTAGTCCATGGCGACGCGCCCAACCACCGGCACGCGCCGGCCATGCACCAGCACCGAGCGCCAGCCCGGCGAGCGTCGAAAGCCATCGGCGTAGCCCACGGGAATCGTCGCGATCCGCGATTCGCGCGCGGTAATAAACGTTCCGCCATACGAGATTGGCGAGCCCGGCGGCAGCGTTTTGACCTGAGCGATCTCGGTTTTGAAGCCGAGCGCTGGCCGAAAACCAGCGGGCAGCGGTGTTTCCAGCGAGGGAGCAAGACCATAGATCGCCAGACCGGGCCGCACCAGATCGAAGTGGGCCTCGGAAAAACGCAGGATCGCGGCGCTATTGGCGGCATGAACTAGCGGCGGACGCAAATCTTCCGCCGTCAGCGCAGCCAGCAACGTGTTGAAGCGCCGCAGCTGCTCGCGGGCAAAGCGCTCGTCGGCGCTGTCGGCGGTGGCGAAATGCGTGAACAAGCCTTCGACCGTGAGACCAGGCAACCCGCGCAGGAGGCGCAGAAATCCGGGGATCTCATCCGGCTGCAAGCCCAGCCGCGCCATGCCGGTATCGACTTTGACGTGCACGATCGCCGGCAGCTGTAGCTCCTGCGCGGCCACGCTGATCTCGCGCGCCACATCGGCATCGAAGATCGTCAGCCGCACCTGATGCCGCAGCGCGTCGCGCACCTGCCAGGGCGGCGTATAGCCCAGGATCAGGATCGGCGCGCTGATCGCGGCCTCACGCAGCATCACCGCCTCGCCCAAAGTAGCGACCGCCAGCGCAAAAACGCCCTGCTGCACCACGGTTCGCGCCACGCGAATCGCGCCGTGGCCGTAGGCATCCGCCTTGAGCGTCGCCATCAACCGCACATTCGGCCCGACAATTGCTTGCAAACGTCGCGTATTGCCGGCGATCGCATCAAGATCGATCTCCAGCCAGGTCGGACGATCCGGCGCGGCAATCCGCAGCTGAGCAAACGATCGCTCTTGACGCACCAGCACTTCGGCGGCATGGAGACCAGGCGCGAGCAGTCCAGCAACGATCAGCTCCATACGCGCCTCAGCCGAGCCTTTGATCAGCACCACATCGCCAGGCTGCACGCGCCGCCGCACTGCCTCGATCGCGTCGGTCGTGGAGTGCGTGACGATCGTCTCGGGCACGGGCATGCCGCCACGCTCAGCGGATCGCACAGCCATCTGCGCCGCAAGATCGCCTTTGGTCACCAGCAGATCGACGATCTCCGCAGCCCGCACGCCAACCTCACGATGCAGCGCTACCGACGCGTCGCCGAGCTCCAACATATCGCCCAGCACCGCGATGCGACGACCAGCGCCGCGTGGAGCCAGCGCCGCCAGGGTTTCCAGCGCGGCATGCGCCGAGGCCGGCGAGGCGTTGTAGGTATCGTCGAGGAGCAGCGCGCCGTTGAAGCCCGGCAGCGGATTGAGTCGCCCGGCCTGTCGCTCGATCAGCTTGAGGCGCTCGATCGCTGTAGGCAGCGACAGCCCGCACGCGCGCGCCACCGCCAGCGCCGCCAGCGCCGTGTAGGCGTGATGCCGGCCCAGCAGCGGGCAGCCGACGGGATAGCGCTCACCGTCGGCCAGCAGATCAAAGGTAATGCCGTCGCGTGTGACGTCGATCTCCGTCGCGACGAGATCGGCGTGCGCTGCGCTCAAACCATAGCGAATGACCCGTCCACGATCGCCGCCAGGATGCAGCGCGAACATCGCTGCCACGCGCGCGTCGTCGGCATTGAGGATCGCCACGCCATCAGGTGGCAGCGCTTTGACCAGCGCCGACTTTTCCGCCGCGATATGCTCTTCATC
>JAFAYS010000283.1 GCA_019240175.1 Chloroflexota bacterium
GCGGTGACTTTGAGCGTGTTGGCCAGATAGGTCGTCATCGGCACGAGCTCAAACATGCGCGCGTAGTTTTGCGGCCAGAATGGATCGGGAAGCCAGGTCGGGGGCCAGCTAAAGATCTGGCTTTCCTGCTTGACCGAGCTGAGCAGCAGCCAGTAGAACGGGATCAAAAAGACAATGCTGAAGGCTGTCAGCACAAGGTAGATCGGGAGCTGGCGCAGCGTGCGCGGGCTGCGCGGCGTGGCTGCGGTCATCGGCTGGGGTCTGGTCAGCTGCATTGTGTTTATCTCCGCTGATCGAATTCGTAGTACACGCGGCTGCCCAGGGTTTTGAACTGGATCAGCGTGATCACCAGGATCACCAGGAACAGCACCCACGCCAGGGCCGAGGCATAGCCGAGCTTGAAGAAACGAAAAGCGTTCTGGTACAGATACGGCACGAAAAACAGCAGCGAGTTGCGCACGCCGCCGAACGAGGTCGAGTTGCGACCGACCAGCACATAGGCCTGCGTAAAGATTTGCAGCGTGCCGATCACGCTGATGATCAGCTGGAAGAAGAGCGCCGGCGAGACCATCGGGATCGTGATGTGGCGGAAGCGATGCCAGGCGTTCGCGCCGTCGATCGTGGCGGCCTCGTAGAGCTCCATCGGCACGTTTTTGAGCGCGGCCAGAAAGATCACCGTGCCGCCACCCGCGCCCCACAGGCTCATAATAATCAGCGAGGGCTTGGTGTACGCCGGATCGCCGAGCCACTTGATCTTCTCGAAGCCCAGCGGCACAAGCACCGAGTTCAGCAGGCCGAAATCGGTGTTGAAGATGAACATCCACAGGATCGTCGTGGCGACCGCCGGCACAACCGAGGGCAGGTAAAACAGCGTGCGCCAGATGCCCTCGCCGCGCACGCGCTGATTGAGCAGCATTGCCAGCGCGAAGCTCAGCGCCAGGCCGAGCGGCACGCTGAACAGCACGTAGTAAAGCGTGTTATAGGCCGAGGTGCGCACCAGCGGATCGCGAAAGATGCGCGCGTAGTTCTCCACGCCGACCCACTCGGGCGGGCTGGTGATGTTCCAATCGTGGAAGCTCATGTAGAGCGAAAAAAGCATCGGAAAGGCGGTGAAGAGGAGAAAGCCGATCGCGAAGGGCGCGGTGAAAAGATAGGCGGCGATTGCCTCGCGCCGCGCCAGCGCCGACATCCGTGGCCGGGCCCGCTGCTGGGTGCCGGTAGCGGCCACCGCATTGCGATTATTGATCATAGCCATAGAACGGTCCTTCTGTCTGCGCAGCTGGCGCAACGATCCGGCCTGGGGAAGAACCGAGCACGTGGTCAGTTTTTCCCCAGGCCACAGCGCAAAACTACTGCTGGTTGGCCTTCTGCCAGTTCTCGGCGAGGATCTCGTTGGCCTGCGGCACCGCCGCCGGGAGGACATCGGCGGCCTGGCTCTGCCCGTTCATGACCTCATCCGAGACCGGATTGATCACGTTGTTGGCCTCGGAAATGCCGGGCACGTCCAGCACCGTCAGCGTGTTCTCGGGCTTGGAAAGCACCTCGAAGACTGCCGGCAGACCTTTGGGCGAGACCGGGCCGTTCAAGAAGGTATCGACGGCCTGCTTGTCGTTGAGCGCGGGCTGGCCCATGCCATGCTCGGAGCGGAAGCGCGTCGCCTCCGGCTCGGCGGTCAGCCACTTGAGGAAGGTCCAGGCGGCAGCTTGATTCTGGCTGCTCTTGGCGATGCCGATCTTCATGCCGACGTTGGGCTGCTTGAGCCCTGGGATCGGCGCGACATCCCAGTTGAACTTGGCGTTTTCTTTGACGTTGCCGAAGCCCCAGTTGCCGTTGAAGGACATCGCCGCCTTGCCGGCCAGGAACGGATCAGCGCCGCCCAGCGAGGTGCTCTGATCGGTGGTCGGCTGGCAGTTCTGCTTGTTGATGAAATCGGCGACCTTCTGGTAGAAAGCCAGCGTCTGGGGATCGTCAAGGCGATACTGCGGCACGCCGTCGACCAGCTCAAGGTAGGGCAGGCCCTGCTGCTGAGCCAGAATGCCGGTCAGCCAGTTCAGGTTGTGCATGCCCCACTGGCCTTGATCCGGCTTGGACAGCTTGCAGGCGGTCTCCATGAACTGATCCAGCGTGTAGCCTTCGGCGGGCGGGTAGGCCACACCGGCGGCGTCAAACAGATCCTTGTTGTAGTAAAGCATCCAGTAGGCGTTATCGTGGCGCAGGCCGTAGATTTTGCCGTCGTAGGCTGGCGTGAGCGCGCCGGGGAAGAAGCTATTCGTATCGAGATTGTCTTGCTTGATCAGATCTTCCAGCGGCAGCATAAAGCCTTTGGAGACGAAATCGGCCTCGTTCTGGATCGAGATCACATCCGGCGGCGTGCCGGCGGCGGTCATCGCCTGGATCTTGGGCGTGTAATCGTTCCAGGTCACGCCGATCAGCTTTACCTGCACATCCGAATGCGAGTCGTTGAACATTTTG
>JAFAYS010000054.1 GCA_019240175.1 Chloroflexota bacterium
CGCGCGGCTTCTTCGCTCAGCTTCGCGCCGCCGACTTGCAGCACGTGCAGGCTCGACAGATCGTGCCGACCAGCCGCCGCAGCTTCCATCCAGATCAAGGCCAGCGGCGGCACCAGCGCCGTGATCGTCACACGCTCCTGAGCGATCAGCGGAAACGCCTCGTCGGGACTGGGCCGCAGCGCCAGCACTACGCGACCGCCGGCGTACAGCACGCCCAGCACGCCCGGCGAGCTGAGCGGAAAGTTGTGCGCAACCGGCAAGGCCGCGAGATACACGCTCGACGAATCCAATCCGCAAATTTCGGCGCTGGCGCGCACGCTGTACAGATAATCGTCGTGGGTGCGCGGGATCAGCTTAGGCACGCCGGTGCTGCCGCCTGAGAGCTGAAAGAACGCGACCTCGTCAGCGCCTGGCTCTGGCAGCGGGCGCGGCTCATCGTGCAGGCTTTCCAACGCGATAAACGGCCCAGGCGCGCCGACCACGATCACATGCTTGAGCGTGTTAACCTTGGCCTGGACTTGCTCGGCCAGCGCGCGGTAGTCAAAGCCGCCGAAGGTGTCGGGGATGATGTACGCCGCCGCCTCGGTGAACTCGCAGAAATAGGTGATTTCGATGCTGCGATGCGCCGGCAGCGCAAAGACCGGCAGCGCGCCCAGCCGAAACAGCGCGAAGCAGATTTCCAGAAACTCCGCGATATTGGGCAGCTGCACCACCACGCGATCGCGCGGCTGAATGCCCAGCTTGTGCAAGCCTGCCGCCAGCTGGTCCGCGCGCCGATCCAGATCGCGATAGCTCCAGCGTCGCTCACCGCTCACCACCGCGATCTGATCGCCGTACTCGGCAGCGCGCTTGCGCAGCAGCTGGCCAAAGGTTTCGCCCTGCCAGTAGCCCGCCCGGCGATAGCGCTCGGCCCATTCGACCGGCCAGGTGGGACAGCCCGGCAGCTTGGGATGATCCTGCATCACACGGTCCTCGCCTGCTGATTCAGCCCGAGCCCGTTCAACATCGTGCGGAACTTGGCGGAGGTCTCGGCCAGCTCGGCCTCGGGCCGCGACGCGCCGACAATCCCGGCACCCGCAAACAAGCGCAGCGTGCGATCCGCCACCTCGGCGCAGCGCAACGCAACCACCCACTCGCCATCACCGCTGGCATCGCACCAGCCGACCACGCCGGTATAAAATCCGCGATCGAAAGGCTCAAGCGCTTGGATCAGCGCTCGGGCGTGCTCGGTGGGAAAGCCACAGACTGCCGGAGTCGGATGCAGTGCGAGCGCCAGTGTCAGCGAAGACGTCGCGGGATCGGCCAGTTCGCCGGTGACGCGCGTGGATAGATGCCACATCGTCGCGGTGTGGATCAAAGAAGGTGTGGCCGGCACATGGAGGCTGCGGCAAAATGGCCGTAGCGCCTGGGCGACGGCGGCAACAACCACCGCGTGCTCGTGCAGATCTTTGGCCGACGACAGCAGCGCCGTCGCGCGCCGCTGATCCTCGACGGGATCGTCGCTGCGCGGTGCCGAGCCGGCCAGTGGATTCGAGACAATCTGCATGCCCGAGCGCGAGATCAGCAGCTCCGGGCTGGCTCCGATCAACGTGCGTGGTCGCGCCGCCGTGCCTTGTGGCAGATCGGTCGCGAAGGTGTAGCCCTGCCGATTGAGCTGCGCCAGGTTACGCAGCACCTGCGGGACGTCGATGCGCTCCGGGCTGGTGAGATGCAGCGCGCGCGCCAGGACGACTTTATCCAAATCGCCGCGCTGTAGGTGTGCGATCGCACGCTCGACGTAGCGCAGATACTCGGCTGGCTCAGGCACTGGATCGATCGCGCAGGGCGGCATGAAGCGTTGCGTAGGCATGATCGGCGCAGTGTGCAACGGCTCCGCCTGCGTCACCGCCAGCGGCACGACCAGCTGCGCCGGCGTTGCGCTATCGAAGGGCAGCGCGCCGACGACCAGCGGCAGGTCAGCGTCTGACACCCGCTGCGAGTTCAGCAGCTTGGCAACCTGCTCCGGCAGATCCGACGCCTCGTCTAGGCTGTGGCAGGCAACCGTCGCACAGGTACCACGCGTCAGCAGCGTGCGCTCGGGCGACGCAAAAAAGAACGACTCGCCGACGTCGTAGTCGTCGAGCAGACGTGCGGGACACGTCGCAGCAAGTGTATGTGTGTCGATCAACAAACATCTCCTTTGAACATGGACGGTAGCAAACCACCCGAGCGCGGGCAGCCAGAGCTGGATCTGCGCGCTCAGCGCTCAGATCATCGATAGCTAACGATTGGAACCTTACAAACAGCTGCGATCAGGTAACCGGCTCGCGATGCGTGAGCTGCGCCAGGAGCGGCGACAACATGCCGACCTGCTCCATCAGCTGGGCAAAGTGGGCGTGCGTCAGCGATTGCGGGCCGTCGGATGTGGCGCGATCCGGATCGTGGTGGACTTCGACCATCAGGCCGTCGGCACCGGCGGTCAGGCCGGCCAGCGCCAGCGGCTGCACCAGATACCATTTGCCGGTGCCATGGCTGGGATCGACGAGCACCGGCAGATGGCTGCGCTGTTTGACCAGCGCCACGGCATTCAGATCCAGCGTGTTTCTGGTTGCGGTCTCGTAGGTACGAATCCCACGCTCACACAGGATCACGTTGGGATTGCCCGTCGCCAGGATATACTCCGCCGCCAGCAGCCACTCCTCGACCGTCGCCGACAGCCCGCGCTTGAGGATCACCGGCTTGCCGCTGCGACCCGCCTCTTCCAGCAAGGCACTGTTGTGCATATTGCGCGCGCCAATCTGCAGCACATCGGCGTAGCGCGCGACGATCTCGACATCCCGCGTATCGACGACTTCGGTGCAAAAGGGCAAGCCGGTCGTCTCACGAGCCAGCGCCAGCAATTCGAGGCCAGCCAGGCCCAGACCGCGAAACGCATAGGGCGAGGTGCGCGGCTTGTACGCGCCGCCGCGCAGCAGATGCGCCCCTGCCTCAGCCACGGCGCGCGCCGTCAGCAGCAGCTGGCCTTCGCTCTCGACAGCGCACGGCCCGGCGATCACCGTCGGTACGCCGCCGCCGACCACCGCCTCACCAATCCGAATCGTCGTCGGCTGTAGCTGCGCCTCACGCGCGGCCAGCTGATAGGATCGCGGGGTGGAGGCTATTGCGTTGATCATTGGGTTTTTCCTTGAACCTTGATACATATTTGGAGGTATAGCCAGCCGACCATGCGCCATCCGGCGTACGGTAAGCCTCAAAAATGATTGATGCCGGTGAATTAAGCGCCTAAGGTAGCTCCGCCGTCGACGCGCAGATCGTGGAGCGTGATGTGTCGCGCGCGATCCGAAACCAGAAACATAACCGCATCGGCAACTTCGGCGGGCGTGGCCAGCTTGTTTAGCGGGATGCCCAGCCGGAAGCTTTGGAGCGCGCCGGCGATGACCTGCTGTGCGCCACCTTCGTCGACCCACATCGATCGCTGCATCTCGGTATCCGTCGAGCCAGGCGACACGATATTGCAGCGAATACCATACTGGGCCAGCTCCAGACCCAAACATTTGGTGAACATCGTCGTGGCAGCCTTCGAGGCGGCATACGCGGCCATGTGCATGCGCGGCACTGCCGCCGCGTTCGAGCTGACGGTCACGATCGCGCCGGATTTGCGCCGGATCATGTAATGTGCGACGGCACGGCAAACGTAGAAAACGCCCGTCGTGTTGATCG
>JAFAYS010000755.1 GCA_019240175.1 Chloroflexota bacterium
GGCCCACGCGCAAAGCGTCGCCGCTACTGCCGCCGCCCGCGTCGAGACGCAGCCCGTGCCGCACAGCGGTGATGCTGCCGACGATCCCGCGATCTGGCTGCATCCCAGCGACCCGCAGCAGAGCACGATCCTCGGCACCGACAAGCAGGGCGGTCTGGGCGTCTACGGGCTGGACGGCAAGCAGATCCAATATCTGGCCGACGGCAAGCTCAACAACGTCGATCTGCGCTACAACTTCCAGCTCAGCGGCCAGCCCACGACGATCGTGACGGCCAGCAACCGCACCAACGGCACAATCGCGATCTACCGCGTCAACGCAACCACCCGCAAGCTCGAAAATATCGCCGCGCGCCGGATCTATCCCAGCATCGGCGTGTATGGCGCGTGCATGTATCGCAGCCCGAGCAGCGGCGCATATTACGTTTTTGTAACCTCGGCCTCGGGCGGCGTCGAGCAGTGGGAGCTCTTCGGCACCAGCACCGGCAAAGTCGATGCGCGCCGCGTGCGCAGCTTCAGCGTCGGTACGCGCGCCGAGGGCTGTGTCGCCGACGATGTGCTGGGCCGCTTCTATGTCGGCTCGGAGACGGTCGGCATCTGGCGCTATGCCGCCGAGCCCAGCGGCGGCAACGAGCGCAGCTTGATCGACTTGGTCGGCGCGGGCGGGCATCTGGTTGGCGAGGTCGAAGGCCTGACGATCTACTACACCAGCGGCGGCAACGGCTACTTACTGGCGTCCAGCCAGGGCAACAGCTCGTTTGTGGTGTATGAGCGCACCGGGTCCAACGCGTATCTCAAAACCTTTACGATCGGCGCAGGCAATGGCGTGGACGCGGTTTCGGGCACCGATGGCATCGATGTGACCAATGTCAACCTCGGCCCGACCTTTCCGCAGGGCCTGTTCGTGGCCCAGGACACGGCCAATGATGGCGGCAACCAGAATTTTAAGCTGGTGCCCTGGCAAGCGATCGCCCAGGCCGGCAGCCCAGCGCTAACGATCGATCCAAGCTGGGACCCGCGACGAGTGGGATCGGGAGGTGCGACGCCCACGCCGACCGCGACACCAGCGCCAACCAGCACGCCGACCGCCACGCCCAGCCCTGGCGCGACGCTCACCTTTCGCCCAATCGCCGATGCACGCGTCGAAGAGGCTAATCCCGGCAGTAACTACGGCACGTCCAGCACACTGCGCGTCGACGGCGGCAGCGATCCCGATATCGAAAGCTACCTGCGCTTCACCGTGACCGGCGCGACAACGGCGGTCCAGAGCGTGAAGCTGCGCGTGTACTCGACCAGCAGCTCGGCCAATGGACCGGCGGTCTATGCCACGGGCGGCGGCTGGACCGAAAGCGGCATCACCTGGAGCACACGACCGTCGCGGACCAGCGGCGCGCTCGACGATCGCGGCTCGGTCGCGGCGAATACGTGGCTGGAATACGATCTCACCTCGCTGATCACGGGCGACGGCACCTACAACCTCCTGCTGGCGCTCGACAATCCTGACGGCATCAACCTATCTGCGCGGGAAGGCAGCGCAGTGCCACAGCTGGTACTCACCCTTGGCGGCTCCGCGACACCAACCCCGACCGCCGCGCCCGGCACGATCGCGCTGCCGGGACGGGTTGAGGTGGAAGACTATGCAGGCTTCTGGGACAGCAGCGCCGGCAACAGCGGCGGCGTATATCGCAGCGACGATGTAGACATTCAAACCACCAGTGACAGCAGCGGCGCGTATAACATCGCCTGGGTAACGGCGGGTGAGTGGCTGGCCTATGATGTGAATATTGCGACGGCGGGCAGCTACACGTTCGCCATCCGTGCCGCCACGCCCCACAGCGATCGCAGGCTGCACCTGGAGCTGGACGGCACCAATGTCAGCGGGCCGATCGCGCTGCCCACCACCGGCGGCTGGCAAACCTGGACCACTGTCACCACCCCGCCGATCGCGCTGCCGAGTGGCCGCCACACCCTGCGCCTCGTCGTTGACACCGATAGCCTCAACCTCAACTACATCACCGTTAGCGCAAACTAGCGATCCAGCCAAACCAGGCCCGAGAATCGATCCAGCCTCACTCCGGTATACAGAGTGAGGCTAGAAACGCCGCCAGTAGCGAACAGGCTTGTGCTCGACACTACCGTCCGACGATCGGAATGTAGTTGGTCGCGCCCGGCACGATCACCGTCAATGACGGCGAGTAAAGTCGCAGCGTGCCGTTGCCGGCGTAGCGCCGGCCTACAAAGTAGAAGGTATGCACGCCTTTGCTGATGTTGACAAGACCGCCATTCGATACAGGCCGATCCGTGCCATCGGTAGCGTCGGTGTAGACGTTGATCCAGCGATCAAAGATCGACGAGCCGGTATCGTTGTCCACGCCGACGCGGAACTGGCCTTCCCAATCGTTGCCGGCACCGGTATCGTTGAGACCCGCCGAGGCCGTCGCGTCGATGAAGGCGAAGCTGTTATCCGGCACATTGAGCGTGCAAGAGCGGATCACAGAATACGAGGTTGTGCTATTGGTCCAGGTATCGGAGCCGCCCGCGCCGCAAACCTTGGCCGTCACGTTAGGGGCCGGGAAGTAGATCACACTCAGCGCCGGATCGTAGAGCTGCACCGGACCTGTGCCGTTGTAGCGCGTGGCACTAAAGTAGAAGGTATGCGCACCCGCCGCCACCGAGGTCAGCAGCGAGGTTGCCACCGCCTCGTCGGTGCCGTCGCCGCTATCCGTGGTCACATTAACCCAGCGATCGGTGCTGGCCGTGCCACTAACCGAATCGACGCCCAGGCGATAGCGCGCCTCGTAGGGCTGGCCGCCACTCGCCAGGCCAGCCGAGGACGAGCCGTTCATGTACACAAAGCCACTCTGCGGCACATTCAGCGCACAGGCGCGGACCTGCTGGAAGCTTGTCTCGCTGGTGTTCCAGACCAACTGACCCGAGTCGCCACACGCCAGAACATCGGCGGAGGAGCTGGGGAAGTACAGCACGCTGAACGATGGGTCGTAGAGCTGCACGGTGCCTGAGCCGTTGTAGCGCGCGCCCAGGAAGTAGAAGGTATGCGCGCCCGCGCTGACCGGCGCGAGCCATGTCAGCTCGATATTCTTGTCGGTGCCGTCAGTCGCGTCGGTGTACGCGTTGATCCAGCGATCGGTGTTGGTATTGCCGGCGGTCGAGTCGATATTGAGGTTGAAGCGCGCCTCATAGTTGGCTTCCTTGATACCGAGTGAGGATGAGCCGCGCATATACACAAAGCCAGCTTCCGGCAAGGTCAGGGTACAAGAGCGGATCGTCTCGAATGAAGCAGACGTTGTCGTCCAGCCGCCGTCCTGAATCGAGCCACAAGCGTTGAAGCGCCAGCCACTGGGCGCGGCAGCGGCTCCCATGGCCGTCGCTAGCTCGCCGCCATCGTTCTTGGAGCCGGGCGTTGCCGGCGCGCTGGTGGTCACACCATTTGGATCGTGTAGGGGCTGGGTGGTCGCGTTTTTCGAGCCGGGAGCAGGGAGACTACTCGTGGTGGTGCCGCCTGAGGTTTCGGGTAGCTGGCTGATCGATCCGGGCTTAGGGCCAACCTCAGGGCTGGCGAGCGCCGCTGGTGATGAGGGAGAGCCGCCGCCTGCCATTGAGACAACAAGAAGCATGATCGCAGTGAGCCCGATGCGGGATTGACCGACGCGCCGATGGAGGGAGAACATCAGAAAACTCCTTAGTCTGGATGTCGACTGGAAGGCGCACACCAATGTGCGCAGCGCACGATGCCGAGCCGAGTCTTAAGCCACTCCTTTAGCTCTTGAGCGCTGGCAGCTCAAACGAGAGGTCGTCAAAGATAGTAAATGCGGGGCGGCGATGTTTTGTCGAACGTGGATGGCGAGAATGCCGCTATTGTAGAACAAGCGGCGAGGCTTTGCAATCAACTATAGAGCTACGTAGCAGGCTGAAGCGACATATTCGGCGGCAGATGCTCAGAAACAGTGAGGAAAACGATCCGCGCCGCCAATCCAGGGCGGAGTGCGGCGCGGGCGACTATGATTTTGCGGTAGAAGCTAGACGAGGGAGCGCGCCTGATCAAGCGCGCTGCGTATCGCTGCATCTTCCGCCACCACCCGCTCAGCCTCGGCATCGATCGCCGCCGACCGTCGCTGCCGCAGCACCAGCGGCGCGATGCGCGTCACGTCATCCGGCTCGGCACTGGCACGCGCATGCAGCGCGGCGTAGGCGCGCGCCGCCTCCAGCAGCACGATCTCGGCACGATGCGACGGGATCTGTAGCGCGCTGACCACCTCGACGGCCAGCACCTCGGCCTCTTCGCTGGGCTGAATCTCGGGCAGCGCAGCGCGGGCGCGATCGACCGATTGGGCCAGCTCGGCCAGCTCGGCGGCAAAGCGCGCCCGAAACGCGATCGGATCGGCGCGATACATCCGCGCGTGGCGTGTCGCCGCCAAACGCTCCGCGCCGGTAGTCAGCGGCGGTGTCCACACCCGCAGCCCAAAGCGATCCAGAATCTGCGGGCGCAGACGGCCTTCCTCGGGATTCATCGAGCCGATCAGCACGAACTGTGAGGGAAAAAGCCGCACCATCGCGCCGCGCCGGACAAACGTGCGGCCCTGCGCGGCGGCGTCGAGGATCGCATCCACAACCGCCGGATCGAGCAGGTTAACCTCGTCGATGTACAGCACGTTGCCGTGGGCGATCGACAGCACGCCCGGCTCAAGCAGCACCCGGCGCTGCTCTAGCGCCACGCGCTCGTTCATGCCGCCGACCACATCTTCCAGCCGCGCGTTGAGCGGCAGCTCGATCAGCCGCATCGGCTCGGTCAGCACCAGCGACTCGCCACGCGCCAGCCGCTCACGACAGGCCAGGCAGATCACATCTGATGCGGGTGTGCAGCCGTGGTGACAAACCGCGCGGCTCACGGTCGGCATCAGATCCAGCAGCGCGCGAACGGCTGTGGTTTTGCCAACGCCGTAGGGGCCTTCCAGCAGCACGCCGCCGATCGCGGGATTGATCAGCGCCAGCAGCAAGGCCAGCTTTAGCTCAGATTGACCGACAAGCGCGGGAAAAGGATATACATTGATCGGGTCCATGCTCTGCTCCACCGACGAACTCCTCGCCAGCAGCGCGGCAGCCGATCGATCATGAGAGAAGCTCAATTTCGGCGCGGCTGATATACGAGATCGGGCCGATTCTGATACAGCCACTCGATTACTGCTTCCAGCTGCTGGCGCGCGTACTGGCGATCGGATGATACGCACACGACGCCCAGCTCCGCAATCTGCCATCGGTCCTGTTGGCCGACCTCCGCAGTGGTAGGAAGCTGGTGCTGCATGCTTTTACTACAACACCTCAAGATCTGTTTGCACTATTTCAACATCAGGACGGTTGTCGTACACCCAGTCAATCACAGCGTTCAACTGCTGTTGCGCATACTGCTTATCGCCAGATACACACGCAACACCAATAATCGCGCTTTGCCAACGATCCTGCTCAGCAACTTCTGCAACCGAGATGTTGAACTCATTGCGGAGCTTTGCAATAACAGATTTGACTATGGAACGCTTCTCTTTGAGAGAATGACACGTGTCGAGTCGTAGGTGGAGAGCGAGACTTCCAATAAACATAGCGTGTTGTTCGGCAGGCGACGCGCCAGGCAGCGCCTCAGCCTGCGCTTAGTTCAACGTCCACGGGCCGTCGCTGGTCTTCGAGGGCAGCTGCGGCGGCGGCGGTAGGAAGCGCAGCTCACGATCGAAGGCCTCGATGATCGCGCCCAGACGCTCGTCGAGATCGGCCTCCAGCAGCTGCTGCTTCGAGTAGTTGATGATCCGAAACTGATCCGAGAGCTGATACGACATGATGATCGGATCGTCGGACAGCTCCTCCATCGGCTGCGTCACGCCCGTCGCGTGGGCGATGGCGTCGCGATGCTTGGTGTACAGCTCGCGCACCTGACGCGCCAGATCCTCGGCGTCGGGCGTCGACTCCTCGTCCAGCATCTCGATCGAGGCGACCAGATACGGGTCTTCCTGTACGATCTCACGGATGCGAAAGCGCCGCTCGCCCTGCGCCGAGAGCAGCATCCGCCCATCGGGCCAGCGCAGCACATTCTGAATCGTCGCCGTCGTGCCGATGTTGTAGGGCTCCGCCGTGCCGCCGACCTCCTCGCCCTCGCGGATGAGCACCACGCCGAAGGACTGCTTGAGCTGAATGCAGCGACTGATCATCTGGCGGTAGCGCGCCTCAAAGATATGCAGCGGCAGGACGCCGCCAGGAAAAAGTACGGTGTTCAACGGAAATAGCGCCAGCAGTTGTTCCATAGCTTCGGCACCTTTCTTTGGTTACAGCTTAACGGCACTCCGCATCGTCTTAAAAACTGACCGGTTCTGCACTTTATACGCTGCGAACACGCTCAGCGACACGCGTAGACTCGAACAAACAGCGCCAGTAGGTGGAAAGGGCTTGTTACGCTGTGATCATGACCCAGCGAGAGACCGTCCTGACATCTGAATCCGGCTATCTTTGAGTAGTATCAAAGACATATATCGCATCCTGCAGCAAGGATACGCTTTGCCTGGTGCCGACACTTGACCATCTCACGATGCGAAATCTTCACATTGATTATACTGCCTGACGAGTTTATATACCACCTTATGGGGATAATTCAGCGCTTCAACCGCCTTGTGGCCATACCTGACACAGTATGCACATATGCTTCAGATCGCTCGTCTACACAGGAGCAGAAGCATGCGTAAACTTATTGTGTCCAACTTTGTCACGCTCGATGGCTACTACGAAGGCAAGGGCAAACAGATCGAATCGCTATTTGACTACTACCACGGAGACTACACCGGCGACCAGAGCTTTGATCACTACAACGCGGAGCGCATGCGTGCCGCCGATTTCATACTGCTGAGTCGTACGGCGTTTTTAGGCAACAAGGACTACTGGACAGGCGTGCTAACCGATCCCAACGCCACCCCGATTCGGCAAGAGATTGCCCAGTTGATGCGCGCGATCCCCAAGCTCGTGATCTCGGATAAGCTGAGCCCGGCGGAGCTAGCGCCATGGGAAAATACGCATATCATCCAGCGGGCGGATGCATACCAAGAGATTGCCGCGCTCAAACAACAGCCCGGCAAAGATATTCTCGTGATCTTGAGTCGTCTGCTGTGGAACGATCTGCTGGTACATGACCTGGTCGACGAGCTGCACCTGACGTATTTTCCGCTGCTCGCCGGCGAGGGCACGCCGCTGTTTGAAGGTCGCCCGCCGGTGGCGCTGAAGCTGATCCACACGCGCTCATGGCAGGGCTCGGGCAACATCCTGGCCTGTTATCAGGTGAGTCGCAAGCAGTCGTAGTTTGAGCGATCAGCGCGGTATGTTCGCTGTTTCACGCTTGAGCTAGCCGCTGGTCGAGCCAACCGAGCGCCGATTCCCGGCTGGTGATCGTGCCAGCCAGCTGAGCCTGACGCAGCGCATGCAGGATCTCACGGTAGATCGGGCCGGGCGGGACGCGCCGCTCACGCAGGTCGTCGCCAGAGAGCAGCGCGGGCAGCGAGCGAATCGTCGTCTCGTAGCGCGCGATCTGAGCCGCCGCAACCTCGGACGCGACCAGCCGCAGCACGCGCAGGGCGACCAGGCTATACGTGTGCAATTCGCGCTCAAGCTCCACCGCCGACA
>JAFAYS010000769.1 GCA_019240175.1 Chloroflexota bacterium
GAAACTCGGGCCGCTGCTCAAGCGTGTAGATGTTGTAGGCCGCTACCGGCTGATCGTGCGTTTCCATGACTCAGGTCTGCTCCTTGGCTACACGCTTGGCCATGAAGATGTCGGGCTTGCCGGGTCCGTTGGCATCGGGCAGCACGCCGGTGATCACAAAGCCGAGCTTCTGGTAGAACTCGTAGGGATGCCCGCCGAGATTGCGGATCGTGGCGATATGCTCCCACACGTTCGGGTACAGATCCACGCCGCCCAGCGAGGTTTGGCCGGTCTGGTCGTCGGTGCCGAGCGAGATTGTCGTGCCGCCGCGCTGGCGCACCTGCTGCTCAAGATCCAACACCAGCGCCCGGCCAATGCCGCCGCGCTGAAGTTTGGGCCGCACCACCAGCGGATGCAATTCCCAGACGTTGCCGTCGTACTCCGCGATCGCGCCCACCCAGCCGATCGCGTCGCCGTGCTCGTCGAGCGCCACCCGGCTGATGCGCTCGTCGCCAAACGATTCGCGCACCTCTTCAAGCGCCGACGGCAGATCCGGCCACGCATCCGGCGCGAACTCGGCAAACGCAGCGACCAGCATCTCGGCGACTTGCTGGATAAGTCGCTCATCGGTCGGGCATAGATCAATGATCTGCATAGCGACCTTACTTTTCTATGTTGCGCTCACGTTTAATGTTAGGAAGACTATCTTTAGAAATATACCAAGCGCCATGAACATTATTGCGCAGATCGTTATCTTCAAACGTGCCTGCGCAACGTTGACTAATCCACACACCCTCGTAGCCATTCTTATTAATGCGATTGTAGCGAACAATTGAGGTACTATCTACCCCGATCGCTATTCCAGCTCCAACATTCCCAAAAATATCATTCTCTTCTAGTGTTCCCAATCCATTCTCAATAATTACTACGCCTGATTGCTTGTTGTTATAAATTCGATTACGTCGTATCGTAGGATTACCACCACTCTCAATCACTATTCCACTATATGTATTCCTAAAAATCTCATTGTCTTCTAATATTCCCTGCCCATTATCAAAAACATATATTCCCATATGGTTACTATTATAAATCCGATTATGACGCAGACGTGGATTAGCACCATCATGTATTGCAACGCACGCTAAGCCCTGACTACTAATATCGCAACCCTCCACCTCTAATCGTCCTTGAGTAATAGCTACCGCAAACCAGCTACTTCCTCCTCCTATTTGCCGCAATGTAAGATTTGCAACACGCCCCATTATTGCTTCAAATAAGACCACATGCTGTCCCCCTGTCTGAATAACAACTTCTCCAGGTTCCCCATCACCGATGATTTCCAGAGGTTTATCAATGATAAATCCCTCTTGATAAAGACCTGCACGAACAAGAATCCGATCTCCCGGTTTCGCAGCCTTAATCGCATCAGTAATTGTTACATAATCACCACGATGCAGTTGATCCACAACTAACGTCTGAAATGTGATTTTTTCTACCACTTGTTGAACATGAGACACTTGTAGAATCGATCGCCGTTTTAGATCTTCAACTGACTCACGAATACCTTCAGCAACGCTTACAAACGCTTCATCTAAGGTCTGCCAAAGAGTTACGGCCTTGCCGTCTTTGGGTAATGCTTGAAGCTTACTAAAAGGCATCCCCATCCACAAGACAGGTCGCAGAATAACCGGAATAACCCGCGCTTCACTAGCATCGTGTCGTTCCATCGCCCGTTTCATCTCAATGTCGTAGCAATAATCTGAGGCTAAGAAGTCTGGGCTGATGAGCAATAAAATAATTTGCGCTGTATTAAGATGCTGATCGATCTCACCTGCCCACTCGCTCCCAGCGCCAATCTTGCGATCGTGCCACTCTGAGATGACGCCTTGCCGTCTCAAGATGCTGAGATGCTTAGCTAGCTCGTCCCGTAGTTGTTCGTCTTTATGTGAATACGAGTAAAAAACTTTGATACCTTGATTCAGCTGCGGTGCTTGGGACATTGTGGATTCCTCTCTTGGCTGCGGTGATCAGCTTATTGTATAAAAGAGGCGATAACTTGGCTACAGCTATAATGAGCAAAGATCGATACGATCATATCATGGCTGATAAAGCTCATGGAGTAAGGAGAAGCTATGCGCGTTCTGGCGATCGATGTGGGCACCGGCACTCAGGATATTTTGCTCTTCGACAGCGACGGCCCGGTCCAAAATAGCTACCAGCTGATCATGCCCTCGCCGACGCTGCGCATTGCCCAGCGCGTGCGCGCCGCGACCAAAGAACAGAAGTCGATCATGCTGCACGGCGTGCTGATGGGCGGAGGTCCCTGCCACTGGGCGATCAACGATCACATCCAGGCCGGGCTGCCGGTCTACGCCACGCCCGACGCCGCACGCACCTTTGACGACGACCTCGACAAAGTCCAGGCTTCGGGAATCTATCTTTTCGACGAGAACAGCATGGCGGAGCGCGCTCCCGACGCAGTTCACATTGAACTGCGCGATCTCGACCTCGACGCGATCACAACGGCCCTAGAGGCGTTTGGTGTCGAGCCGCGCTGGGACGTGCTGGCTGTCGCGGTCTTCGATCACGGCAATGCGCCGCCCGATATCAGCGACCGCAAGTTCCGCTTCGATTATCTGGCGGAGCGGCTTAACAACGGCGGCTGGCTGACCGATCTGGCCTTCACGCGCGCCGACATTCCCGTCGGGATGACGCGGCTGCGCGCCGTCGCTGAGAGCGTGCCCGACGTGGTGCCGCTCGTGGTGATGGACACTGCGCCCGCTGCGATCCTCGGCGCGCTCGACGATCCGCATGTGGCGGCACAGCCCGAAGTCTTGATCGCCAACATCGGCAACTTCCACGCGCTGGCCTTCCACCTGACGGGCCGCACCATTCGCGGCTTGTTCGAGCATCACACCGGCGAGCTACAGCCCGAGCAGCTCAACACATTTCTTGAGCGTCTGGCCGGCGGCACGCTAACGGACGACGAGATCTTTTCATCGCAGGGCCACGGCGCGCTGATCCTCGATCCAACCGCTGCCCAGCAGCCGCTGCTCGCCACGACCGGCCCGCGCCAGGCCTTTATTCAGGGCTGGGGCACACATGCAGCGCAGCTGTACCGCGCGGTGCCACACGGCGACATGATGCTGGCTGGCTGCTTCGGGCTGCTACGCGCGGTGGCGGCCAAGCTGCCGGAGTATCAGGCCGCGATTGAGCAGAGTTTGAGCCAGCCATAGCGCTTCCTTCACACCCGCCGATCCCGATTGCCTACGGCCCAAAGGTTGAGTCTGACTCTATAAAGTTAGCCGTCGAAAGCAATTGACGCGATGTTGAGCCGTGGTAAAATATGTTTGGCGTGCGCAAACGCCAATCGGTCACGCGCACGCCTTTCATATACATGAACAGTTTAGCACTCACAAGGTAAGAGTGCTAAAGCATCCAAGTCGGGCGATGAGCGGCTGCGCGTGGATATGAGGGATGCTATGATTCTAGAACTAACAGAACGACGACAGCGAATCCTAAAACTTGTGATCCAGGAATATATCGAGTCGCCAGCCAAGCCGGTTGCCTCGGAGACGCTGCTCAAAAAGTACCAGCTGCAATACAGCTCGGCGACCATCCGCAACGAGCTGGCCGCACTGGAAGATCTCGGCCTGCTCACGCATCTGCACACTTCGGCGGGCCGCATTCCTACCGACGCCGGCTACCGCTACTTCGTGGAAAACCTGATGGATCGGCAGGCGCTCTCGCCACAAGAGCAGCGCACGATCCAGCATCAGTTTTATCAGGTCCGCAGCGAGCTGGATCAATGGATTCACCTGGCCGCCGCCGTTCTGGCGCGCACCGCGCACAATGCTGCTGTCGTCACGCCACCACGCGCCTACGAAGTGCGTTTCAAGCATCTTGAGCTCATCGCCATCTACGAGACCGTTGTGCTGCTGGTGCTGGTGCTGCACGACGGCACGATCAAGCAGCAATCGCTGACGACTGAGCAGCCCAACAGCCAGGAAGATCTGAGCAATCTGGCGCAGTACTTCAACCAGCGGCTGGAAGGTGCGACGCTGGATCTGCTCGAAGGTCGGGTGACCGTGCCGGATGAGCCGCCGCTGACGCCGTTCGCGCGCATGGCCCTCGACGTGATCGCGCGGGCGATGCGCCAGCTGGAAGGCCAGATCAACGAGGCGCTGCATCACGACGGCCTGCTTGAGATGCTGGGCCAGCCAGAGTTTGCGCAGGTCGATCGCGTCAAGCAGCTGCTGCGCATCCTGGAGCAGGGCGTCGGCATCGGCACGCTGATCCCGCAGGCGCTCAACAGCGAGGGCGTGCAGGTCGTGATCGGTGGGGAGCACGGGCAGGACACAATGCGCGAGTACAGCGTGATTCTGTCGCGATATGGCCGCAGCGGCGAAGTTGCCGGCGTGCTGGGCGTGATCGGCCCGACGCGCATGCCTTACCCACGCTCGATATCAAGCGTGCGCTATATCTCATCGGTCATGAGCGATCTGCTGGCCGAGCTGTATGGCGAGCGCTCATCAAGCGCCTAAATACACCATAAATACCAAGCAATCACCAAGAGAACCATAAGAGGAGCATCAACAACGTTATGGAAGAACGACAAACGTCGCCGGAGCAATCAACCGAGCAGCAGAACACATCGACGAACAACGAAGCAACAACCAAGCCTCAGCTTTCGTCAGACGAATTACAGTCACGACTGCAACAGCTGGAACAAGAGTCCAGCAGCTATAAAGATCAGTATCTGCGCACGGCGGCAGATCTCAAAAACTTCAAGCGCCGCACCGAGGAAGAGCGTGGCACGCTGATCCGCAACGCCACCGCCGGCCTGATCATGAAGATCCTGCCGATCCTTGACGATTTCGACCTGGCTATGCAGCATGTGCCGGCTGAGGTTGCCGAGACATCGTGGTTCAACGGCCTGCAGGGCATGCAGCGCAAGCTACAGATGGTGCTGGAAGGCGAGGGCGTCAAGCCGATCGAGGCGCTGGGCGAGCCGTTCAACCCACACTTCCACGACGCGGTCATGCACGAGGACGCAGGTCCTGAGCAGGCGGGCAAAGTCACCGCCGATCTGCGACGCGGCTACATGCTGCACGATCGCGTGCTGCGGCCAAGCATGGTCAAGGTTGGGCAAGAGTAACATCAAGAACCAGCAGGTACAGGTTTCTAGGTTCTAAGTTCTAGGTTCTAAGTTCTAGGTTCTTGATTCTTCTGGAGTCATTCATGGGCAAAACTATTGGTATAGATTTGGGCACAACCAACTCGGTGGTGGCGGTTGTGGAGGGCGGCGATCCGATCGTGATCGCCAGCGCCGAGGGCACGCGCACCACGCCGTCGGTGGTGGCCGTGAGCAAAAACGGTGAGCGCACCGCCGGGCAAATCGCCAAGCGTCAAGCGATTACCAATCCTGAAAACACTGTCTTTTCGGTCAAGCGCTTCATGGGCCGCAAGCTGGACGACGAGAGCGTGCAGCGCGACAAGGCGCTGGTACCCTACAAGCTCACGTCGGCACCCAACGGCGACGCCCGCGTGATGATGGGTGGCCGCGAGTACGCGCCGCAAGAAATCTCGGCGATGATCCTGCAAAAGCTCAAGGCCGACGCCGAGGCCTACCTGGGCGAGACCATCACGCACGCCGTGATCACGGTTCCGGCCTACTTCAACGAGTCGCAGCGCCAGGCGACCAAAGACGCGGGCAAGATCGCTGGGCTGGAAGTCGAGCGCATCATCAACGAGCCGACCGCCTCGGCGCTGGCGTATGGCTTCGGCGAGGGCAGCACCAACGAGACGATCGTGGTGTATGACCTTGGCGGCGGCACCTTCGATATTTCGGTGCTTGAGCTGGGCGAGGGCGTCTTCGAAGTGCGCGCGACCAACGGCGACACGCATCTCGGCGGCGACGACTTCGATCAGCGCATCATCGAGTGGCTGGTCGACGAGTTCAAGAACAGCGAGGGCGTGGATCTGCGCACCGATCGCGTGGCGCTGCAGCGCCTCAAAGAGGCATCCGAGAAGGCCAAGCAAGAGCTTTCGACGGTGATGCAGAGCGAGATCAATCTGCCCTTCATCTCGGCGGACGCCAACGGCCCGAAGCATCTTCAGGTCGCGCTCAGCCGCGCCAAGCTAGAGCAACTCACCGGCGATCTGGTCGAGCGCACACTTGAGCCGGTGCGCCAGGCGCTCAAAGATGCCGGCGTACGCGCCGGCGAGATCGATCAGGTGATTCTGGTTGGCGGCCAGACGCGCATGCCGGCTGTGCAAAACGCCGTCAAGAAATTCTTTGGTAAAGAGCCGCATAAAGGCGTTAATCCTGATGAGGTGGTCGCGATCGGCGCGGCGATTCAGGGCGCGGTGCTCAGCGGCGAAGTCAAGGACGTGCTGCTGCTCGACGTGACGCCGCTGACGCTGGGCATCGCCACGCGTGGTGGCGTGATGGCCTCGCTGATCGATCGCAACACGACGATCCCGACCAAGCGCTCGCAGGTCTTCTCGACGGCGACCGACAACCAGACGGCGGTCGAGATCAAGGTGTATCAGGGCGAGCGACCGCTGGCGGCAGATAACAAGCTGCTCGGCACCTTCGAGCTGAACGAGATCCCGCCCGCGCCGCGCGCTGTGCCGCAGATCGAGGTCACCTTCGACATCGACGCCGACGGCCTGCTCAACGTTTCGGCAATCGACAAAGGCACGAGCCGCCAGCAGAGCATCACGATCCGCCCATCGTCGGGATTGAACGACGACGAGATCGCGGACATGGTCAAGCAGGCCGAGCAGAATCGCGCCGACGACGAGGAGCGCCGTGAGCGCATCGCGGTGCAGAACCAGGCCGATGGCATCATCTACAGCGCCGAGCGACGTCTGCGTGAGCGCGGCGAGCACATCGACTCGCAGCTGCGTGACGAGATCGAGTTCCACATCGCGGGCCTGCGCCGGGCGCTCGACAGCGACGAGATCGCCACGATTCGCACGCGCATCGGCGAGCTGGCGGCGGCGATCGATCAGATCAAAGACGTCGAGCAGAGCGACGGCCCGACTGACAGCCAGGCTGACTCCGGCAGTGACACGCCTGAGGAGGGCGTGGCCGAAGATCAGGTGAACGCATAGCGGTGCTTGGGGAGCGTCCTCAGCTGACCGCTGAAGATCCCAGGAGTTGGGCGAAGGAAAACGGGCACACGGGCGGCTTGTCCGTGTGTCCCAGCAATTGGCTATGTGAGCGCTCAGAGCCGAGTCGAGTACATGGATGTGAAAAACCCCAAAAGCTTTGTGATTAAAAGTATCTTTGGATCAGCAAGCGCAGCAGGCTTTCAGCAGTTGCACGCACCGAAGGTCTAACCGGGAGTAGCCACGATGGCAACCTCATCAAAACGCGATTATTACGAAGTGTTGGGCGTTGGGCGGACCTCAACCGCAGACGAGATCAAAAAGGCCTACCGCAAGCTGGCGCGCCAGTATCACCCGGATCTCAACAAAGAGCCCGACGCCGAGTCCAAGTTCAAAGAGATCAACGAGGCCTACGAGGTGCTGTCCGACACCGACAAGCGCTCGATGTACGATCGCTTCGGGCATCAGGCAGTCGGCGGCGCGGGCGGCTACGATCCGTTCGGCGGCTTCGGCCAGGGCGATATCTTCTCGACGATCTTCGACGCCTTTGTGAATCAGGGCACGCGCACCGGCGCGGGCGGTCCCAGCACATTGCGCGGCGCGGATCTGCGCTATCCGCTCCAGATCGATTTCGAAGAGGCGATCTTCGGTACCGAGAAAGAAATCTCGTACCAGCGCTCCGAGGCCTGTGGCACCTGTAAAGGCATCGGCGCAGAGCCCGGCACGGATCTGGTGCGCTGCACCAAGTGTAACGGCCAGGGCGAGATCCGCACCCGCGCGCCGATCTTCAATATGCTGACGGTCGTCACCTGCGATCAGTGTGGCGGCACCGGCAAGACGATCGCGATTCCGTGCCACACCTGCAAGGGCGAGGGCCGCAACCGCAACACGCGCAAGGTCAAAGTGACGGTGCCGCCCGGCGTGGACAACGGGCTTCAGCTGCGGCTGCGCGGCGAGGGCGAGGCGGGACTGCGCGGCGGTCAGCCCGGCGATCTGCTGGTGGCGCTCTCGGTGCGCGAGCATCCGCTCTTCCAGCGCAACGGCAACGATGTCATCCTTGAGTTGCCGCTCAACGTCGCACAGGCCGCGCTCGGCACCGAGGTCAAGGTGCCGACTGTCGGCGGCGAGGAAACGATTGAGATTCCGGCGGGCACGCAGCACGAGTCGATCTTTCGCCTGCGCGGCAAGGGCGCTCCTTCGCTGCGTGGCCAGGGACGCGGCGATCAGGTAATCGTGACGCGGATCGTGGTGCCGACCAAGCTCAGCGATCGCCAGCGCGAGCTGCTGGAAGAGCTGGCCGTCGAGTGGGGCGCGGAGCCGATCGACAAGCGCGAGGGCGGCTTTTTCTCGAAGATTAAAGACGCGTTTGGCATCTGATGAAATATAAACAAGGACAACGCGGTCAATCGGGTAGCCGTGGCAGCTCCTCACGATCGCAGGGGCCGCAGCAGCGCCGCGACGGCCAGAGACCAGCGCAGCAGCGCCGCGACGGACAACGACCGTTTGGGCGCGAAGAGCGCGGCCTTCGACGGCCCGAGGAGCGCGCCCCGCGCCCATCGAACATTGAGTACATCTATGGCCGTAACTCCGTGCGTGAGTCGCTGCGGGCTCAGCGTCGCAGTTTAAAGCGGCTGTACATCGCCGAGGGCGTGCGCGAGGGCGGCCCGATCACGGAGCTGCTAGAGCTAGCACAAGCAGCCAGGGTGCCCGTCGAGCAGAGCGAGCGCCGCGAGCTTGACGCGCTGACCGAAGGCGCGAATCATCAGGGCGTTGTGCTCGAAGGCGGGCCGTATCGCTATGCCGAGCTAGACGAGATGCTGGCGCTGGCACGCGAGCGCGACGAGCTGCCGCTGCTGCTGCTGCTGGATCATGTGCAAGATCCGCAGAACGTGGGCACGCTGCTGCGCACCGCCGATGCGGTCGGCGTGCACGGCGTAATTCTGCCGGATCGCCGAGCGGCTGGCATCACGCCCTCGGTCGTCAACGCTTCGTCGGGAGCGGTCGAGCATCTGCTGATCACACAGGCCACCAATCTCGTCCAGACGATCGAAGAGCTCAAGGAACAAAACGTGTGGGTTGCCGGCCTGGAA
>JAFAYS010000803.1 GCA_019240175.1 Chloroflexota bacterium
TTCAAAACCACCGGCTGCTGCGCGACAGCCAGGAGGTGCGTCTCACGCCGACCGAGTGGTCGCTGGTGCGCGAGCTGCTTCAGCATTCGGGCAATGTGCTGACACACCGGATGCTGCTCCAGCGCGTGTGGGGCGATGCCTACGGCGAAGAAAGCAGCTATCTGCACTCGTATATTCGCCGCCTGCGCTGCAAGCTAGAGCACGATCCGTCGCATCCACGCTACCTGCTGACCGAGCCGGGCATCGGCTATCGCTTTGTGCTGCCCAAAGGAGATCCGCCGGTCGAGAAGCCGCTGTCGACTCTGGCTGCCGCTGCTCCACGCGCGCGGACTCACAATCTGCCCTCGCCGGCCACTTTCTTGATCGGGCGCGAGGTGGAGGTTGCGTCGGCGCGCGATCTGCTGCGCAGCCCCGGCGTGCGGCTGCTGACGCTGACCGGTCCCGGCGGTGCCGGCAAATCGCGGCTGAGCTTGCAGATCGCCACCGAGGTGCTCGACGACTTTGAGGATGGCGTGACATTTGTCGCGCTGGCCCTGGTGCGCGATCCGGCACTGGTGATCTCGGCGATCGCGCAGGCGCTGGCGCTCAAAGAGATTCCCGGCCAGCCGCTGACCGAAACGCTTAAAAGCCACCTGCGCGATCAGCGGCGGCTGCTGGTGCTGGATAACTTCGAGCAGGTTGTGGCGGCGGCTCCAATCGTCGGCGAACTGCTGGCAGTTGCGCCGCAGCTCAAGTTGCTGATCACCAGCCGGGCCTCGCTGCGGATCTATGGCGAGCACGAAGCGCCAGTGCCGCCGCTGAAGCTGCCGGATCTGGCAACCAGGACGCTGGCGGAGCTGGCACAGTCGCCGGCGGTAGCGCTGTTTGTCGAGCGTGCGCGCGCCGTGAAATACGATTTCAGGCTCGGCGAGGAAAATGCCGCCGCTGTGGCCGAGATCTGCGTGCGGCTGGATGGCCTGCCGCTGGCGATCGAGCTGGCTGCCGCGCGGATCAAATGCCTTTCGCCGCAGGCCATGCTGCCGCGTCTTAACAAGAGCTTGAAGCTGCTGATCGGCGGTCCCAAAGATCTGCCGGAGCGCCATCAAACGCTGCGCTCGACGATCGATTGGAGCTACGAGCTGCTGAGCCCTGACGAGCAGGCGCTGTTTATGCGGCTGAGTGTGTTTGTCGGCGGCTGCGCGCTGGAAGCCGTCGAGAGCGTGTGCGGCGTGTGCGAAAGCTGCGCCAACTCGCGAACCCTGGATGTGCTTGACGGACTGACCTCGCTGGTCGATAAGAGCGTGCTGCGTCAGGAAGAAGACGCCCAGGGCCAGCCGTATTTTGTGATGCTCGAAACGATCCGCGAGTACGCGCAGGAGCGGCTGGCGATCGCCGGCGAGGAAGCCGCGCTACGGCAGGCGCATGCCGCCTACTACCTCGGGCTGGTGGAACACGCCGAGCCCGAGCTGAAAGGCGCGCAGCAAGTCGACTGGCTGGAGCGGCTGGAGCGGGCCCACAGCAATCTGCGGGCGGCGCTGAGCTGGTCGATCGACTCAGGACAGCCCGAGATGACGACACGCTTCTCGATCGCGCTGTACCGCTTTTGGTACGCGCACGGTCACTTTACCGAAGGGCGGCGCTGGCTCGAGGTGGCGCTCAAGAGCGGCGCGGGTGTCGCGCGCGGGTTGCGGGCGCAGGCCTGCTGCGGCGCAGGCGTGCTGGCCTTCAGCCAGGACGATTACCACCAGGCGCGGGAATATTTCGCGGAAAGTCTCGCGCTACAGCGGATCGTCGGCGACAAGGCGCGCATCGCGCAGTCGCTGGCTAATCTGGGGCTGGTGGCGTATTGGCAGGGCGATTATCCGCAGGCGGTGGCGCTGCTGGACGAGGCACTGGGCCTGTTCCGGCAGATTCAAGATACCTACGGCATCGCCAGCGCGCTGCAATACATGGCGATGGCTGTGCTCAACGAGGGCGACCATGAGCGCGCGATGGAGCTGATCGAGCAGAGTCTGGGCTTATTCCAGGAGCTGGATCACAAGATCGGCATTGCGACGGCGATGAACTTCCAGGCCCGAGGCGCGCTGTTTCGCGGCGCGTATGCTGAAGCCGTCCGGCTGCTTGAGCAAAGTCTCACGCTGCTCCAAACGCTGGGCAGCAAGCCCGGCATGGCGCGCTCGATGACCTACCTGGGCCGGGTCGCGCTTTCTCACGGCGATCATGCGCGGGCGGCGCTGCTGCTGGAAGAAAGCCTGGCGCTCTTTCGCAACGTCGGCGATCGTGAGGGCATCGCGACGACGCTGGAAGGCTTGGCCGGTCTGGCGGTGGCGCAAGGGGAGGCGGTGCGGGCCGCGCATCTTGGTGGCGCGGCGGAGGCGCTGCGTGACGCGATCAACTCGCCGCTACAACCCGTCGATCGGCCCTACTACGACTCGATGGTCGCGCATGTGCGCATGCAGATCGACGAGGGCGCGTTCACGGCAGCCTGGGCGGCTGGCCGGGTGATGACGGTGTGAGCGTAGTTTGCTGATCGCGCTGCCGCCATGGCACTAAATATGCTGCTTCGCGTACTTGCAGATCTGTCCAGATGAGCGTGTGGAAGCACGCATCGCTGGATAAACAGCACCTGAAGATATTCGTCATTGAGTCCGCGCCGTGCGGTATCGAGCGACGAATCCGCGACCTGGCAAGCGCTTCCTTGATTCTGAACGTTCTAACAAGCTGTGTCAGCGATGATGTAGATAGACCGGCGTGCGAATCGCCGGTCTTCGCTTGTCGGGTCGCATTGAGAGACGAGGTGTCATCATGCGAATTGCGCAAATCGCGCCGTTATTCGAAAGTGTCCCGCCCCAGCTTTACGGCGGCACCGAGCGCGTTGTGTCTGCCGTCACCGAGCATCTGGTGCGGCGCGGCCACGAGGTCACGCTGTTTGCCAGCGGCGACTCGCGCACATCCGCCAGGCTTGTGCCGATGTGGCCATGCGCCAGCCGGCTCGATCCAAACTCCGTCGATCCAATCGCGGCGCAGGTAGCGATGCTTGAGCATGTCGTGCAGCGCGCCGGCTCCTTCGATGTCATCCACTCGCATGTCGACTACTATACGTTCCCATTTGTGCGCCGCACGACAACTCCGATCCTGACCACGCTGCATGGACGGCTGGATATTCCAGAGCTACAGCCGATCTTTCAGAGCTACGGCGATGTGCCGGTTGTCAGCATCAGCCAAAGCCAGCGCGAGCCGCTGCGCGATCTGGCAGTCAACTGGGCGGCGACCGTGTATAACGGCAT
>JAFAYS010000868.1 GCA_019240175.1 Chloroflexota bacterium
CGGCGTCGGCGAGGCCCGAGGTACCGATCACAACGTGCGCGCCCTGCTGCAGCGCCGCCAGCGTGTTGGCTTTGGCGACCTCAGGCTTGGTGTACTCGAAAAATACATCGCAGGGCTGCGCTAGCGCTTCCTCAGCTGTGGCAAAGATCGGGCAGCCCAGGCGCGACTCTCCCAGCACGTCGCCCAGAATGCGCCCGGCGTGTGTGCGCGATACCGCCGCGACCAGATCAATATCATCGGTTTGTGCGATGCCACGGGCCAGCGCTGAGCCGGCCCAGCCGGTAGCGCCCGCGAGACAGACTCGAATGCTCATGCTTGCTCTCACTTCCACGAGATAATCAGAACGATTTCTGCCGCTTCAGCCGCCGAGTATAGCACTGAATCCGCGTCGGACATAGTAAAAGCGGGATCTCATCGTGAGATCCCGCTTGCGGTTTGTGCCGATCAAAGCTGCGCCTACGTTTAGCGCACGCTCACATCGTCCACGAAGAAGCCGGTAGGCAGCGTGCTGTCGTTGGTGCCGGTGAACTGGACGCGCAGCGTTTGGCCGGCATAGGCCGATAGGCTGATGCTGTCCTGACGCCAGGTGCCCGCGCCGCTGGCGTTGCTCCAGCTGCGCAGCGTGGTGACCAGTGTGCCGCTGCTGGTGTACAGGCGGACGCGCAGATAGTCATACGCCGTCGAGCCGGTCTCCTGGGTGCTCATGTACCACCAGTAGCTCAGCGTACCGTTGCTCGGGATCGTCACTGTCTGGTAGAGGTTGTCGGTGCCGTTGTTGTAATCTACCAGGTAGGCGCTGTACGCGCCGGCGTGCGGGCGCGTCGTGTCGATCAGCTGGTATCCGTTCGTCGATGACTGCACCCACGGGCTGGTGCCACTCTCGAAGCCGCCGTTCACGATCTGCTCGCTGCCGACCGGCGGCGTTGTCGGGGTTGGCGTCGGCGGGACCGGCGTTGGCGTCGGGCCGCCCGGTGTCGGGGTTGGCGTGGTGCCGCCGCAGTACTGCGACTGCTTGCCGATCACGGCGTAGGGGCAATCCGACTTCTCCATCAGATACAGCACGGCCTCGCGGTTGCGCGCGGTCTGCGTGGCAATCTGCTCGTCCGGCGGATAGAAGCCGGGGCTGGAGCTGCGCGGGTACATCTCGAAGGTGTAGGCGAAGATCTTGTGCACGCCATACGCCCAGTCGGTCAGATCGCCGTCGGTGACGTACAGGTCGCTCGACTGCTGCGGCGTGTAGTTGTTGGTCTGCGCCATCGCGTTGCCCATCGTGACAAACACGTTGCGATCGTCAGCCGTCATGTCGGCGGGCACGTCGGTGTAGGTGTAGCCATAGGGCCACAGGATCAGTTCGCTGTAGGTGTGGAAGCTGATCGATGTCGTGATCTGCTGCTTGCCACCGACCACGCGGCTGTTGATGAAATCACGCATGCGCTGCGTTTCGGGGGCCGAGAAGGCCGACGGTCCGCGATACGTCTCGCTCGACGGGCTGGTGCTTGAGCCGCCGCAGCAGCCCCACTTGTAGCCGTAGTTGCGGTTGAGATCCGTGCCGACATACGACGAGCCGCTGTTGGGCTGGCGATTCTTGCGCCAGCTGCGGTAGGAGCCGGTCGCCACGTCGTACTCGCCGCCGTCGGGGTTGAGATTGAAAACGATGTAGATCTCGCGGCTGTTGACGATATTGGTGATGCGGCTGTCGCTGCCGTACTTGCTGGTCAGCTCGTTCATGATGTAGAGCGCCATCTCGACCGTCAGGTGCTCGCGCGCGTGATGCTGGCCTACGAACAGCACCTCGGGCTCGCTTTCATCGCTAGCCACGTTATCGCTGATCTTCAGCGCCCAGATGTCGCGGTTCTCGTACGACTTGCCGATGCTGAAGCGGCTGGCGATGCTCGGGTAGCTGGCGGCAACGGCGGCGATCTCGCTGCTCATCTCGGCATAGTTGTGGTAGGCCGAGTCGGCGGGTGGGAAGTCATCAGCCTCGACCAGATCCTCGACGACGAAGCCCAGCTGACGGATCTTGCGCACTTCCTGCGGTGTCGCCACGATCTCGATCTGGTTGGCCTCGACGGTCTCGATCGCCGCGCCGATCCTGACGATCTCGCTGCGCTGCTCTTTGGTCGAAACGTCGCGCACAAGGTATGGCTGTGCGTCGTAGGGCTCGGGCTTCTTGCGCTGCTCAGCCGGGCTTTCGGCGGGGCGGCCCATCACGATCGCCGGGATGCTGAGGGCCAGCAGCATAACCAGCGTAAAAATCTTGGCCAGGGTACGGGACCGAAGGAAAATGCTCATCGATTATGCTCCTTGTGCGGTGGAGACATGGGAAGCGTTGCTTCCAGGTGTGGGCTGGACACGCGATCGGCGCTGCGTCTGGGAGCCGCCGTGCGGCAGCGGCTCCCGCAAGGTGCGAACCAATGTTAGGCGCAGGTCTTGCCGATCACCGAGTAGTAGCAGTTGGCTTTTTCCATGAAGTACAGCACGGCCTCACGGTTGCGCGCGGTCTGCGGGTCGATCTGCTCGTCCGGCGGATAGAAGCCGGGGCTGGAGCTGCGCGGGTACATCTCGAAGGTGTAGGCGAAGATCTTGTGCGCGCCGTAGAGCCAGTCATCCGACGAGCCGTCGGCGATGTACAGATCGCTGGCCTGCTGCGGGCTGTAGTTGTTGGTCTGCGCCATCGCGTTGCCCATCGTCGCGAAAACATTGCGATCGTCGGCGGTCATGTCGCTGGGCACGTCGGTGTAGGTGTAGCCGTAGGGCCACAGGATCAGCTCGCTATAGGTGTGGAAGCTGATCGAGCCGCGGATCTGCTGCTTGCCACCGACGACGCGGCTGTTCACGAAGTCGCGCAGGCGCTGGGTCTCAACTGCCGAGAAGGCCGACGGTCCACGGTAGGTGTCGCTCGACGGGCTTGAGGACGAGCCGCCACAGCAGCCCCACTTGTAGCCGTAGTTGCGGTTGAGATCGGTGCCGACATACGACGAGTTGGTGTTGGGCTGGCGGTTCTTGCGCCAGCTGCGATACGCACCGCTGGCAATATCGTACTCGCCGCCGTCAGGGTTGAGATTGAAGACGATGTAGATCTCGCGGCTGTTGACGATATTGGTGATGCGGCTGTCGCTGCCGTATTTGCTGGTCAGCTCATTCAAGATGTAGAGCGCCATCTCGACGGTCAGGTGCTCGCGGGCGTGGTGCAGACCGATGAACAGCACCTCGGGCTCGCTCTCGTCGACGCTGACGTTATCGCTGATCTTCACCGCCCAGATATCGCGGTTCTGGTACGACTTGCCGATGCTGAAGCGGCTGACGATGCCGGGATAGCGGCTGGCCGCCGTCGAGATCACGGTGCTCATCTCGGCGTAGTTGTGGTAGGCCGAGTCGGCGGTGGGGAAATCCTGGATCGCGATCAGCTCCTCGACGACGAAGCCGTAGCGCCGGATCGTGCGCACTTCTTGCTGCGTGGCGACGATATTGATCGAGTTCGCATCGACCTGATCGATCGCCGCGCCGGTCTTGGCGATCTCGGTGCGCTGCTCGCGCGTGGCAACGCCATGGACAACATACGGACGTGTTTCGCTGGTTTCGGCTTTGGGGCTGCGGTCGGCTTCGATCGCGGCAGGACGACCGAGGACGTTGGCCGGCACGCTGAGCAGCAGCATGGCCAGCGCCAGGAGTGCGCCTACGCCGTAGGACTTACGCATAGTCTTCATAAAACCGGTTGCTCCTCACTGCTGGAGAGTAATAGCTGAATGTTCTTCCACTGGGTAGATTTCGGTCGATCCTGCTGAATCGATCGTCGCGAGCATTTGTTGTGAGGTAGAGCTATGCGGACATGCGCGTGGTGGACGGTACGTGCGACCAGGACGCCCACGCAACGACGCTCCTCACCTCCTTCAAGTAAAGGCCTGTCACATGTGATGAAGCTGTACCGAACATGGACCGGCTACTGGCGCGAAGAGCTTGGCGAAAGGTTCGTGGTAGCCCTGTCCACAGGGGGCCACTCATCGTACTACAAAGGTAAAGAACTTGTCAAGAAAAAATTAAGAGAATTTTATAACTGTATCGGGTGGCGATACAGCGTGGGCTGTGTGGCCGGTGGTCCAATCTTTGCGAAGAAGGTTTGCGACGAGCCAAGGGCGTGACTCGTCTGCGCAAGAGGAGCGAAGCTATGTTAGATCGACTGAGCCAGTTTTTCGGGCAAGACAACAACCGGCAGCAAGAGTATCAAGATTTTACCCAGCGCTACAATCAAGATCCGTCGCAGATCTCCGACGCCGAGGCCGCGCGGCGCTACCGCGAGATGATGAGCCAGATGGATGATCAGGATCTCGACGATGTCCACGATCAGGCGTTTGGGCAG
>JAFAYS010000914.1 GCA_019240175.1 Chloroflexota bacterium
ACGGTGGTATCGTGCGATCCAGCGGCCAGTTCGCCGACATCTCGACTTACTGCGATACGCGCGGCCTGTCGGCGACCAACCTGGCGCGCTGTAAGCAGATGCTGTCGCGTGTGCCGACGCTGCTCACCAGCCTCAACGAGGGCCTGAGCACGCTGCAATTCCAAAGCCTCTCGGTCAATCCGTTCGATGTCAACAACCTACAGGGCGGCACGCAGGATAACGGCACCTGGGAAACCAAGGGCAGCAAGGTCGAGTGGCTGGAAACCATGTGGGGCGATGGCGGCCAGTCCGGCTTCGACGCCGCGAATCCCAACTTCCGCTTCCATACCTACTACGGCCCGTCGCCGGACGTCAACTTCAACGCCGGCGCAGTCGAAGATTGGATCTGGGTTGCCGATCCGATCTACACGCCGTACGCGCTGGGCATCGAGGCCTCGGGCTTCTACCCGCCGCTGATCTCCGATCCCAAAGTCAGCGGCACGATGTTCGCGGGCCTGGAAAGCGTGTATCGCACCAAGACCCACGGCCTGGGCACGATGACGCTGGAAGAGGCGAACCTGCACTGCAACACCAACACCGGCGACTTCGCCGTGACCTGTGGCGACTGGGTGCCGCTGGGCAGCGCCCGGCTGACGGCAGCGTCCTACGGCGACCGTCAGGGCGGCCACCTGGCAGCCGTGGAGCGCGCGCCGAGCAACAACTCGACGCTGTGGGCCGCGACGACCACGGGCCGCGTGTTCATCTCGCAGAACGCCGATGCCGAGCCTGCGGCCAGCGTCAGCTTCACCCGCATCGACGTGCCGACCGCGCCGAACCGCTTCATTTCGAGCATCCACATCGATCCGGCTAACCCAAATCATGCCTGGATCTCGTACAGCGGCTTTAGCTCGGCGACGCCTGCCGCGCCTGGCCATGTCTTTGAAGTCACCTTCAACCCGGCCACCAACACCGCCACCTGGACCAGCCTCGACAACGATCTGGGCGACATCCCTCTGACGGATCTGGTGCGCGACGACGTGACCGGCGACCTGTTCGCCGCCAGCGACTTCGGCGTCTTCAAGCGCGCCGCCGGTGCGACGGAGTGGACAACTGCCGCTCCGGGCATGCCGCAGGTTGAGGTGGCCGGCCTGACGATCGTGCCGAGCCAGCGCAAGCTGTACGCCGCGACACACGGCCTGAGCGCCTGGTCGTTGAACCTCCAATAATCCTTTTGTCGGTAGCACAAGGGGCCGCGTACAGCGGCCTCTTGTGGTTTAATATCGATAAAAGGAGCCGAACGTATGACATCGCAGCCCGTCTTCGCTCACAATTGGCTCGCATCGCCCCACCTAGAAAATCCCTACCCACTCTTCGTCGAGGCCCGCCAAACAGCGCCGATTTTTTATAGCCCGATCTTCAACCTGTGGTGTATCACACGCTACCGCGATGTGCGGGCAGCCCTGATGGACCCGCAGCGCTTCTCGTCAAAATTCCTGATTCGTACGCCGTACACCGCGCCGCCAAAAGTTATTGAAGCGCTTAACCAGGGCTATGCCGAAGAGCAAGTCCTGGTCAACGAAGATCCGCCGGATCACAGCCGGACGCGCCATCTGGTCAATCAGGCCTTCGCACCGCGCCGCATCTATGGCTTAGAGCCGCAAATTAAAGCTATCACTAACCGATTGATCGATGCTTTTATAGGAGCGGGACAGGCAGATGTGGTCGCTGAGCTTGCCGCTCCACTGCCGCTGGCGGTCCTTGCGGAGCTTATCGGGCTACCCCACGAAGATCTAGGCCAGATTAAGCGCTGGACCGAAGACCTGATTATGCTCACATCGACCGAGAGTTCACTGGAGCGCCAGGTCGCAGGGGCTCAGGGATCGGTAGCGTTTCAGCGTTATCTTGAGGCGCAAATTGCTGAGCGGCGACAAACACCGCGCGACGATCTGCTGAGCACGCTGACTCAGTTCTCATTCGAGAATGGTGAGCGCTGGACAGATTCGCAGCTGATCAGCCTGCTGATCAGTGTCATCTTTGCAGGTCACGAGACTACGACCAATTTGATCGGCAATCTGCTGCTACAGGTTTTTGGACAGCCTGGGCTGTGGCAGCAACTACAAGCGGAGCCGGCGCGCGTGCCGGATGCGATCGAAGAGGCCTTGCGGATCGACGGACCGATCCGCGCGATGTTTCGCGTGACCACTGAGGATGTCGCGCTCGACGGAGCCACCATTCCAGCGGGATCGCAGGTGCTGCTGCTGTTCGGCGCGGCCAATCGTGACGACGAGATGTTCGCCGAGCCGGATCGCTTCGACATCGATCGACCTAACAAGGAGCAGCATCTTGGCTTTGGGCGCGGGATTCACTTCTGCGTCGGCGCGACGCTGGCGCGGCTTGAGGCACGCATCGCGCTGACGACGCTGGCTGAGCGCATACCGCAGGCACGGCTGGCTCCCGACTATCGCCCGACCTATCTGCCGAGCTTGCTGCATCGCGGGCCGCAGCGGCTGCATTTGATCTGGGACAAGGCCTGATCGCGGCGCTGCATGTGCTATGATTCTTTGATCATCGCTGAAGAGAGGTTTTTATGGGACGCCTTTCGATTTTGACCGGCAGCCTAACGACGCTACAGATTCCAACGCTGGCGCTGCGCCAAAAAAGCCAGCCCGTGCCGCAGGATATTACGCCGGACGTGCTGCGGACGCTGCTCACCGAAATGTTTGCCTGCATGTATCAGGTCAATGGCCGTGGACTGGCCGCGCCACAGGTCGGCGTGCTGTGGCGGCTGTTTATTCTAGACATGCAGCAGCCGCTGGGCTCGCCGCCGCTTGTGCTGATCAATCCTGAGATTCTGGATATGGACGATACGATCGAGCAGGGACGCGAAGGCTGCCTGAGCATTCCCGGCTATCTGTCGCATAAAGTGCCGCGCTCGCGTAAGATCAAACTGGCGGGCTACGATCAGCATCTAGAGCGCGTCACGTTGGAGGCGGAAGGAGAAATCGCGCGTGGCATGCAGCACGAGTACGACCATCTGGATGGCATCTTGTACATCGATCGCCTGAGCAGCTGGGATGATCTTGAGTCGAATCCCGATCTGTGGTTGAACAAAGCCAATCAGGTGATGGATCGGCTTGCAGCTGAAGCGCCCAAAGTCTAGAGCGATGTGCAGAACAATTGAGTTCTTATCTTTGTAGGGACACGCATTGCCGGGTGCCCTTTAGGCATGGCACCCGCGTGTCCTGAGTTCGTCGGTGACAAACCCCTACGGATCATTGAATCTGCTCGTCGCTGTAGCGGATACTAACGATCGCGGTTTGGCGTCAGGAGCGGCAGTTCGATCGTAAAGGTGCTGCCGCTGCCCAGCGTGCTCTCGACGGTAGCCGTGCCTTCCATCAGCTCGGCCAGCTTGCGCACAATCGCCAGGCCCAGCCCGGTGCCGCCGTACTCGCGCGTGGATGAGCTGTTGCCCTGGCGAAACGGCTCCCAGATCGTGGCGAACTGCTCGGGCGGAATCCCAATGCCGGTATCGACGACCTCGAAGACCAGCCGCTGGCGGCTGCCCTCAGCCCTGACCAGACAGTAGATTTCGATGCGGCCCTGATTGGTGAACTTGACGCTGTTGCCGACCAGATTGATCAAGATCTGGCGCAGCCGGCTCACATCGCCCAGCACGATATTCGGCACATCATTAAGGGTATTCGAGATAAAGCTCAGCGACTTGGCGAAGGCCAGCGGCTGCATAATCGCCGCCACCGACTGAATCAGATCGCGGGGATTGTAGGGCTCGTGCAGCAGTTCCAGCCGGTGGGCCT
>JAFAYS010000090.1 GCA_019240175.1 Chloroflexota bacterium
TGATCAACACGACGACGCTTGCAACGCTTATCCTTGATCTCGAAGGCGCACTCGCCGGCAGTGCAGAGCTAGTGACGATGATGACCGGCCTCGTGTCGCAGCTGAGCGAGCGGCGCGTCCAACTGATTCTGACAGGGGCGCAATCTGAGCTGATGCACCAGCTAGAGCAAACAGAACAGATGCCGCTCTGCTACCCCGCGCTGGCTGAGGCACTCGCTGGCCACGTACAGTAGCAACGTCTGGCGTTGCTTTGGCACAATCTTATGACTCGTAGGGACACTTCAGCGACATACTCCTACGAGTCAATGATGGTCTGCCCTGCTGAACAGTAATTTAGAATAATCCTCGTCGTATCCCATCTGGCGGCAGCTCATCCTGGCCGGCAGCAGCGCCAATGCCATACTCATCCCAGCGCTGGTCAACCAGATTGCGCACCTCGGCGCTCATCTCGATGCGCTTGGGCCACTCGCGCACACCCTCAGATGTCCACTTATGGGTTGCATCAATACCCAGCTTGCCGCCATAACAGTACAGCACCGCAGAATGATCAAGCTGATCGAGCGGTCCCTCAGATAGGAGAATATCGCGCTTGGGATCAACATTGGCGCAAACCTGGAAAAACACCTGCTCGTAGTTATGCACATTGATGAACTCGTCGACAACGACGACTGACTTGATGAGTGAGAGTAGTCCCATCCCCCAGATCGCGTGGATCACCTTCTTGGCATGGCCAGGGTAGGCCTTTTTGACCGAAACGATCGCACAGTGCTGAAACGCCCCGGCCACTGGCAAGTCATAGTCGACAACTTCTGGCATCGACATACGCAGCATCGGCAAAAATAGCCGCTCAGTCGTTTTTCCAAGCCAGGCATCTTCGGCTGGCGGCAGGCCGACGATGATCGACGGATAGATCGCGTCACGCCGCATTGTCATGCAGGTCAGGTGAAATACCGGAAACGGCTCCGCCGCCGAGTAATAGCCTGTATGGTCGCCGAACGGCCCTTCGATCCCCAGCTCACCACGTGTAATATAGCCTTCAAGGATGATCTCAGCGCTGGCAGGCACCTCGAGATCGACAGTTTTTGCCTTGACTAATTCCAATGGTGCTCCGCGCAAATAGCCGGCAATGACCAACTCATCGACGTTACGCGGAAACGGCACTGTCGCCAGATATGTTGTGATGGGGTCGCATCCAAGGGCCACGGCAACATCCAGCCGCTCACTCATGCCCCGCCAATCAGTAGCGCCGTCCTTATGGATTTGCCAGTGCATGAAGGTCGTCTGCGCATCGATCTTCTGCATGCGGTACATGCCGAGGTTCCGTTCACCAGTTCGAGGATTCTTTGTGATCACTGCGGGAAGGGTGATGAATGGCGCCGGATCATCGGGCCAACAGTGTTGGATCGGCAGCAGATCCAAATTTGGCTCCAGAACTAGCTCCTGGCAGGGTCCTTTACTTACCAGCTGCGGCTGAGTGTCGAGCAGCCGCCGCAGCTTCCCCATGCCGCGCATCTGCTCGGAAAAATTCTGCGGCGGCTGAAGCGAGGTCATCTCGTGCAGCTTACGCGCAACCGCATCAAGGTTCGGCTCGCCGAAGGCGAGGCACATCCTGCGCTCAGTGCCGAACTGATTGATCAGCAGGGGGTGCGCCGACTTGCGAGGATGGTGAAAGAGTAGGGCTGGCCCACCGGTGCGGATCGTGCGATCGACAATCTCCGTAATCTCCAGAAAGGGATCAACCTGGGCTTTCACATCGATCAGCTCACCTTCGCGGCGTAGTAGCTCAATCCAGGTGCGCAGATCTTGCGCGGACGTGCCATTCGTGGGTATTTGGTAACTGTTATACACAATCGTTCCCCTCAAAGGATCGCCATGAGAAAGAGCACAGCATGGGCGACGATCAGCGGCAGCAGGTTGGGCACGACCAGATAGAGCGGCGCGTGCACGAGCCCGACCAGCAGCGCGCCCAGTACCGGAAACATCGCGCTCTGCCACGAGGGCATATGGAAGATCTGTACGAGCACGAACAGTGCGACTGAGAGCGTACAGGCGACAACGGCACCTACGCCTGCCGAGAAGCTAAGCAGGACACCTCGGAAGACGATCTCCTCCACCGAAACATACAGCACGGTGCTCAGCAGCACTAGCGGGGCGGGAGCGGCCTCAGCAGTGCGCAAGTAGAGGCGCATCCAGCCGCCCTTCGACGCCACCAGCCACTCCCCAATCTGGCTTGGGACATGGTTTGGCGCGACCAGCATGGCGGTCCGCATACCAATGTGTCCCAAAAATGAGCCGAGCGCCGCCTCGCCAACGCCCAGGAGGACGCCGTAGACGAGCAATATAGGCTGAAAGCTATCACGGAGCAACGTACCAGCGCTCATGCCGCTGATGGCGATCAGCGCCACGCAGAACATAAGCTGCATCATGCCAGCCAGCACCAGCCGGATCATGCTGTCGAGCTCGTCAACCGAGTAGCGACGGGCGAGCGCCAAATGATCGTTGACGCGCTCCAGGAGCAGATGCGCCAGCCAATCTCCGACGTGCTTGACTACGAGGCCGTAATACACAAGGACTGCGATCACAATCCCGACAAGCCGCACCACGAACTCTGTATCATTCATCGGCTCTTCAATGCCTTCCTGCTCACAGCCAGGCTGCCGCTACGCCCATCTTATCGATCGGCATCAGCGCATGGTCCGTACATCATGCCAAACCTTGACATTGAAGAATACATGGCCGATGACCGCCGGCAGGACTGTTCCCAGCGTGAGGACTGCGAGCAACGCCACTATCCCCAGTGGCAACTTGGCGACGACATGTACCCAACCAAACCAGATATGCGACAGTGCAAATACAGCGACGGTTCCCGCCAGTGCCAGGCCAATCAGGAGCGGGCCCGGTAGCAGGAAGCAGACGGCGACCAGGAAGCCACGGTAGATCAGCTCTTCAAGCACGGCGACCGTTATGACACCCCAGAGACCGAACTCATGCCCGCTCTGTGGCTGCCACGCGTTTTGTTGAATCCGCTGAAGGCCAAGTGTCCGGCGGCCATCTACCAGCGCGACAGCCGGCGTCACCCGAGGCCGCAGTGGCTGCGTTGGTCGACGAGCCCGCAGATCAGCCTGGCGCGAAAGCGTCGCCTTGTACGTTTGACGCAGATGCTGGCGATTGCTGTGCCGAATTACCGCTCGATCGATCCGTCCGGCGACGGCCCCAAGCACGAGACCAGCCGGCACGGAAAGCGCCAGCGCCAAGCCAGATCCTCCCAGGATCTGGCGCGGATGGATGACGAGCAGCGCCCACAAGCAAACAAAGCTAAGCACCCCGCAGTACACTGCCTGGATCTTGATCCCGCGAACTGCCAGCCAGCGGCCATGCATCTCCGCAGCAAGCGAGAACGAGCAGAGGCTCAGGACCACCAGGATCGCTAGCTCGTAGGCGCGCATCTCATGGGTAAGGGTGTGGATTACGATAAGTAGCTCCTCCATAGGCCGCAAATCGCGGGTGATGAGTTGGTGGCACACTCGGCAGTGCTAGCCCTAGCGTATCGGGCGACCAGACACGCAGTGCGGTGAAACCAAGCTGCTGGATGTCCTTCGTCGTCAGATCGAGATAAACTAGCTCCTTTTTGCTCCTGCGGAAGCTATCGATTAACAGATCAACCTCCCCCTCAAGATTGGTATCAGGATCAGGCGGTAGGTCTGACGCGGGTATTGCTGGTTGTGTAGTAGCAAAGTGCTGGTCTAGAGCGGAGCTATTCTCCGGCAGGGCGTAGTAGGCCACGTTCGAATCCAGATCAAAGATCGCCGCCGGATCGATCTCCTCAGGTTGGTAGCCGTTTGTGGAGCCGCTCTTGGACACCTGATTCACAAAGTTGACCCGCGCCAGCTGCAGTACGCCAACTGCTTCAAGCAAGGCCTTGTACATTGCGTCGACCAGACGCATATCCGCGCCTAAGCCCACGGCGATCGCCGGTATGCTGCGAGGCGCTCCTGTAACAACACACGCTACAATCTTGCCCGCTAGATCTGGGCTTGGGAGCCAGTGAAAGCGAACCTTGGGCCAGGGCGCTATCCATTGCCGCTCAATCAGCCGCTCAAGCGCCTGCGTTCGTTTGTCCAGCCGAATCTGAGGAGCTGCGGCACCAGAATACCAGTGGCCCATCGCTGCATCGACCTGGATAAGCTCCAGCAAGGCATTGCGTAGCGCATGGCTGTGGCTCGTATGTGCCGCGCTGCCGGTTGTAACGGCGGGTAGCATCCATGGCTCGCCCTCATGTCGCTTGACCATATAGCCGACGAGCACTAGCTGAGCCGGCACCCACAGCGACGAGCCGTCGATCAGCGAGGTGGTCCTGGTCCATGTGATCGGCACCTGTGGATCGAAGGGCTGGAAGCGGAAATTAGGTGTAGCATAGTGCTCCCTGGAGAAAAATGCTAACTTCTCGGGTGCAAGCACCTGCTGCTCGTGGCTGACAAGATCCTCATAGCTGACCATAGGCAGCGGATGCAGCTGTGCGATCGCTGAGATGAGCTGGGAGTAGCGCTCAACCGTCTCGCCCAATGAGCGAATTACCGCCTCATGTGGAAAGATTCCTGCCCCGCCGATATGATAGGAGCCAGGTTGCTCTTGACCCAACAGTACATGTACGCCAGTCAGCTCAGCGCCCGCGACGATAAAGCGCGGACCCAGCCGGTTACGCAGTGTGAAAACCAGCATCTGGTCAAGCCCGCAGATTGAGCTAAGCATACGCTGGGCTAGTCTGCGCGTAGTATGGGGAAGATAGGAGTCGCTACTATTGATCGCAAGCTTCACGTGAGCGTTCCTTTCCTGATGCAGAAAGACGCCAATGATTATCCTAGCCATTGATGAAGATACTTGAGTCGAAGTAGAGCTCGCTATCATCACGCTCTGGAAGCGGGCTGCAAGCCGGACAACCTGGTGCCCGTAAGACCTCGTTATAGGTGAACTCCATCGTCGGGAGATAAATTGCCAGCAGTTTGTTGACTGTACACGAGCTGCCGGTCAGCGCGAAGTTCATCACCTCCAGCGCCGTATGTGATGCTAGCATGCTGCGGAGCACAGGCTCGATCGGCGGTATTCCCTGCTGAACACGCTGCTTAACCAGCGCGCGTTTATAGCGCTGGTAACTGCCGCTCTCGCGCAGATTCATCATCACTCTAGTTTCCAGGCATTCGTAGCACGGCGACTGATTCGGCACGAAGATCGGCCCGATGAAGAGGAAGGGTCCATCAATAGCCGCATGAATCCAGGGGATACGATGCTCGAGGCAGATGCGGTTGAGTGTGCGCAGCCGGATCGGATTGATAAGCGTCGTGGCAAAGACGAGCAGATGGTCGCGCCAGCCTTCGAAGGCAAGCATCTGCTGGTGATAGCTCAGGCCATCGTTGAGCCAGGCAACATCAAGGCTCGAAGCAACTTGCCAGACAGGATCGTCCGGCTCAACCAGCGCTGTCGACGTATCAGGCAGGCTATTTGCAATGTGGCTCCGGATCTCGCTGCCTACTGCTGCATCACCCAGCAACAAGATCGGGCGCTCAGGACGCGCATCTTCGCTGGCACGCCAGGGAATCAGCGTGTCCAGGTAGTGGTCTAATGCGCTCGACGCGTTCGACTCAACTACACCCATACTGATGAGATGGTCGAGCAGCGCCTCGATCTCCTCGCGCGGCACCCGCTCCTCTTGCGCGAGCTGCGCTGGTGATATCGAACCGTCAAGGCGAGCTATCAAGCGATACAAGTAGCCAGCCTTGCTCTCGTCGCTGAGCATGAATGAGGTGGCGTTCCAGGTGCCATAGCGCAACTCCACATCATCGGGGCTGTGAGCGATGATGGAGTAGTGTCGCTTCAGCCGAAGCAGTTCGTTATCACTCATGTATTGTCTTCCTCGGCAGGATTGGCGCAGCGCAATCTATATGCGGTAGCGCAATGCTGTAGCTAATTTCAAAACGGTAGCTCGATGCTTAGCCGGGGTAGCCCAGCAGCACAGTGTGAAGTAGCGTTTGATAGAGGCCATCAATATGCATCGCCGTGTGGGCTTCGTCCTCGTGGACGCTGGCGCAATCTACACTTCCAAAGCCGAGCGCGCCTGTAGCTAGATGTATATTTTCAGCGATCGCGCCCGCTTCCATGAAGAGGAAGCGTAGACCGCGATTGCCATATTTGCGCATGGAGCGCCAGGGATGTCCAACCAGTGCAAAGATGGCGTTGGCCCGTGACAGCGAAACAATCTCCTCGGGGATGGCAAACGCCCCAACGAGCCGATCGACGTCATGCCGATCGCCGGCCTGTAACAGGGTATCGTCCAGCGGATCGTAGCGATACAGACCGCGCTCAAGACCATTGATTTTTAGGCTGGCAACGTAAATATCGATCGGGTAGAGGCCGCCGCCAGAGGGCGCGCTCCGGAAGCGAATAGTCGCTTGACCACCGCTCATCAGGTCGACGTTGCCATAGCCAGTAACCGCTCCCGCACTCCGGATAATCGTTGCCAGGAACTTTAGGTCGATTGGATCGCCAGTGTAGCTGCGGCTGCTGCGTCGTCGCGCCAATACGTCGCCAAGCTCCCGCCGCAATCTGACGCCCTCAGGTATGCGTATCTCTGCAATGCCTGCCTTCTCCTCGCGACCGAGATTCGAGAGTATGGTTACGCCCGGGTCCATAAAGTAGCTCTGAATCGACGTTTCAGTTTCCCGATCATAGCGGAGATACCGTGTGTTGATCAGGAAATCCTCGGCGATCCGGAGATCGTTGGCGTGGCTAAGACTTCGATGGCGAAATCCGTGCGTGCGAAATCCTGTCGATTGTGCTGAAAGGTGGAGCGCCCTGAAGGAATTGCCGTAGATCGCAGCCTCCAGAGGACTATAGCCGTTTGATCGTTCGTTGTCGTCCACCATATCCTCCCTTTGCGAACCTGCACGAACACTGATCTAGCGAGGTGAGCAGTTCCTTAGTCGGCTTAAATCTGTATCTAGGGTTGTGGCTCATTATGGATGCGACACAGCTTAACCTGTAGTCCTGACAGGTGCGCATCGTGGGGTACGTTGCGCACCTACGGACCGGCAGTGAATCAGCACAATCAATCAAAGCATTGCCGTCTTCTACCTTACACTGCTCTAGGGCAAGCCGTCGACACTCTGATTGCTGTTGTTGATCAGCGTATGATAGCGGCGAGATCTAAGGTTGCTTTCCCTTGCCCAGGCGAAGATTCTTGGCGCGCTGCATCACCTTCTGATTCACACGTACCTGCTTATCGGTCAAATCTTTCTGATGCCGACCATAACTGAAATGCTCGTGGACATGCTCTTCAAGCTGCACCAATCCTACCTGTGTGCCGCCCGGCTCTAGGATAATTGAGCCGCGTCCCAGGCTGTTGGTCGGCGGAGGCCCACCACGATACTCCTCATCGTAGATCTGCTTGTACTCCTTGGCCGCCTGCTGCGACATGGGCAGATCTTCGGGACCCCACAGCACTTTCCCGCCGTTGCTCTGTACTTCTTTGAGCGTTGAGTCCAGATCGTCGACGGCGAAGTAGACGGTTGGTGTCTCTTGGGGGTGATGCCGAGGGTTGATATCAAGATCGATTCCATCTGAGGAGATTGGAGCATGGTAGGACTCATCCTGCTCCCACAGCGCGGGAGTCAGTTCAATGCCTAAGAGTCGCGAGAAAAAATCGCGGGACTTGCCGATGTCGTCCGAGGGAAAGTTAACCATAACAATGTTGGCTCGCAGTTTCATGCTATCCTCCTCATG
>JAFAYS010001108.1 GCA_019240175.1 Chloroflexota bacterium
GGGCCCAACACGCCGATCATGCAGCTGCCACTGCTCACCGACGCCGAGCGGCAGCAGATCGTGCACGGGTGGAACGCCACCGCAACCGACGTGCCGACGCGCTGTGTGCACGATCTGGTCGCGGCCCAGGCGGCGCAGACGCCCGACGCGATCGCGCTGGTGTGTGGCGCAGAGCATGTGACCTATGCCGCGCTTGAGCGGCAGGCGAATCAGCTGGCGCAGGTGCTGGCGGTGCGGGGTGTTGGGCCGGAGACATGCGTGGCGATCCTGCTGGATCGTTCGCTCGATCTGATCGTGGCCAGCCTGGCGATTCTCAAGGCCGGCGGCGCGTATCTGCCGCTCGATCCGGCGTCGCCACCCGAGCGCCTCGCCTGGCTGCTCGCCGATGCCCACGCGGCGGTCGTGGTGACGCAGCAGGCGTTGGCGGCGCGGCTGCCGCAGGATGTCGCGGTGCTGGCGCTCGATCGTGAGCAGCAGGCGATCGATCAAGCTCCGATTGTGCCTGTTACCACGCATGCGGGTCTGGATCAGCTGGCGTATGTGATCTACACCTCGGGCTCGACTGGCCAGCCGAAGGGTGTTGCGGTGCCGCACGCAGGCTTGGCCAATCTGGTGGCCTGGCATCAGCAGACGTACCACATTCAGCCGCGCGACCGGGCGAGCGTGGTGGCGTCGCCGGCCTTCGATGCGTCGGTGTGGGAGATCTGGCCGTATCTGGCCAGCGGCGCGCAGCTGCACCTGCCCGACGACGCGACCCGGAGCGACCCGGCGGCGCTGGTCGGCTGGCTCCAAGCGCACGACATCACGCTCAGCTTCCTGCCGACGGCGTTGGCGGAGGCCGCGCTCGCGCAGCCCTGGCCCGCTTCGACCGCGCTCCGGGCCTTGCTGGTCGGCGGCGATCAACTGCATCCACTGCCCGAGGGGCTGCCGTTTCCGGTGTACAACCACTACGGCCCGACCGAAAGCACGGTGGTCGCGAGCTGGCAGCCGGTGGCGTTTGACAGCGCCGGCAGCCTGCCGCCGATCGGACGCCCGATCGCCAACACCACGATCTATCTGCTGGATCGGTATTTACAACCGGTGCCGGTAGGCGTGGCGGGCGAGCTGTATATTGGCGGCGTAGGCGTGGCGCGCGGCTATCTCCATCGTCCGGATCTCACCGCCGAGCGCTTCGTGCCCGACCTCTTCACGGATCGGCCTGGGCAGCGGCTGTACCGCACGGGCGACCTGGCACGCTATCAGGTGGACGGCGTGCTGGACTATCTGGGGCGGATCGACCAGCAGGTCAAGCTGCGCGGCTACCGGATTGAGCTGGGCGAGATCGAGGCCACGCTGCGTGCGCATGAGGCCGTCCACGATGCCGTGGTGGTGCTCCGCGATGATCGGCTGGTGGCGTATATCGTCGGGGAACAAACGAACAAAGGAACAAGCGAACAAGAAAACAAAGCAAGTACCGACTCTCCCCCCTCGCCTGTCGCAACGGGAGAGGGGTCGGGGGTGAGGGCCTACGGTGAGGGCTGGCCCGCCATGCTCCGCGCTTTTCTCGCCCAGCGGCTGCCCGCCTACATGCTGCCGTCGGCGTTTGTGACGCTGGCTGCGCTACCGGTGACGCCCAGCGGCAAAGTCGATCGGCGGGCGCTGCCAGCTCCCGACCGCGCGGATCTGTTCGCGTCGACGGGCTATGTGCCGCTTGCAACGCCGACCGAGCACATTGTCGCCGGCGTGTGGGCCGAGGTACTCGGCGTGGCGCAGATCGGCAGGCACGATCACTTCTTCGCGCTGGGCGGGCACTCGCTCAACGCGACGCAGGTGATCGCCCGGCTGCGCACGGCCTGTGGGCTCGATCTGCCGCTGCCGCTGATCTTTGAGCACCCCCAGCTCAGCGTGCTTGCGGCGGCGATCGATCAGGCGCTTCCGGGAGCGTCCACGCCGGATGCACTGCCGCCGTTGGTGCCGCAGCCACATCAGGCCGATCAGCCGCTGCCGCTCTCGTTTGCCCAGCAGCGCCTCTGGTTCCTGGATCAGCTGATTACCCGGCGTGCGGTCTATAACATCCCGGGCGCGTTCCAGCTGCGCGGCGAGCTCGATCTGCGCGCGCTGGAATGCAGTCTCACGGCCATAGTCGAGCGCCATGAGATTCTGCGCACGGTGTTTGTGCTCGACGGCGATCAGCCCGTGCAGGTGGTTTTGCCCGCGCAGCCGGTCTCGGTTGCGCTTGAGGATCTGCGCGCTCAGTCGCGTCAAATTGCCGAGGAACTGGTGGAGCGGCTGGCGGTTGCGGAGGCGCAGCGGCCCTTCGATCTGAGACGTGGCCCGCTGCTCCGCGCTACGCTGCTGCGGTTAGCCGATAACGAGCATGTGCTGCTGATCGCGGTGCATCATATTGCCGCCGATGGCTGGTCGCTGCGGATTTTTATGCGTGAGCTAGCGGCGCAGTACACCGCCGAGGTGCGCGGACAGCCCGCAGATATGCCATCCTTGCCGGTTCAGTACGCCGATTACGCGCTGTGGCAGCGCAATTGGCTCCACGGCGCTGTGCTGGAACAGCAGCTTGACTACTGGCGGCGGCAACTCAGCGATCTACCGGCGCTGCAACTTCCAACAGATTTTTCTCGTCCGGCGCAGCCCACGTTCAACGGTGCGTCCCAGCCGCTTGCGCTGGCGAGCGATGTGACCGAGGCGCTGCGGGATCTCAGCCGTCGTGAAGGCACAACGCTCTTCCAGACGCTGCTGGCGATCTTTCAGGTGCTGCTCGCGCGCTATAGCGGGCAGGATGATATTGTGGTCGGCGCACCAATCGCCGGACGTACGCAGCGCGAGGTCGAGCCGCTGATCGGCTATTTTGGCAACACGCTGGTGCTGCGTGCCAATCTTTCGGGCCAGCCAGACTTTCGCGAGGTATTGCAGCGGGTGCGCGAAACGACGCTTGCGGCGTATGCCCATCAGGATCTGCCGTTTGATCAGCTGGTGGATGCGCTTCAGCCGGATCGCGATCTCAGCCGTTCGCCGCTTTTCCAGGTGCTGTTTGATCTTCAGCACGATCTGCCGGTCGGGCTTGAACTGCCAGGCCTCCGTTTACAGCAGATGCCTTTGAAGCAGGGCGTGGCCAAGTTCGATCTGAGCCTGCTGCTGGTGGAAACCCCGGAAGGGCTGCACGGCAGGATCGAGTACAGCACGGATCTTTTCGCGGCCACTACGATCGCGCGTATGGCGGGCCATCTTCAAAAGCTGGCGACGGAGATTGCCGCCACACCCAACACGCCGGTCGCGCTGCTGCCACTACTCACCGACGCCGAGCGGCAGCAGATCGTGCACGGGTGGAACGCCACTGCGACCGAGGTGCCGACGCGCTGTGTGCACGATCTGGTCACGGCCCAGGCGGCGCAGACGCCTGCGGCGATCGCGCTGGTGTGTGGCACAGAGCAGTTGACCTATGCTGAGCTTGAGCGGCGGGCGAATCAGCTAGCGCAGGTGCTGGCGGCGCGGGGTGTTGGGCCGGAGACATGCGTGGCGATCCTGCTGGATCGCTCGCTCGATCTGATCATTGCCAGCCTGGCGATTCTCAAGGCCGGTGGTGCGTATCTGCCGCTCGATCCCGCCACGCCGCCCGAGCGTATCGCGTGGCTGCTTGCCGATGCCCGCGCGTCGCTCGTGGTCACGCAGCAGGCGTTGGCGGTGCGGCTGCCGCAGGATGTCGCAGTGCTGGCGCTCGATCGGGAGCAGCAGGCGATTGATCGCGCGCCGACGATGCCGCTCGCTGTAGCGACGAGTGGTGATCAGCTGGCGTACATCATTTACACCTCGGGCTCGACCGGTCAGCCCAAGGGCGTCGCGGTGCCGCACGCGGGCTTGGCCAATCTGGTGGCCTGGCATCAGCAGACCTACCACATTCAGCCGCGCGACCGGGCGAGCGTGGTGGCGTCGCCGGCCTTCGATGCCTCGGTATGGGAGATCTGGCCGTATCTGGCCAGCGGCGCGCAGCTGCATATTCCTGCCGAGGAGACTCGGAGCGATCCGGCAGCGCTGGTCGGCTGGCTCCACGCGCAGCAGATCACGCTCAGCTTCCTGCCGACGGCGCTCGCCGAGGCCGCGCTGGCCCAGACCTGGTCGGCTCCTACCGCTCTGCGCGCGCTACTGGTCGGCGGGGATCAGCTACATCCGCTGCCCGAGGACCGGGCGGTTCCGGTCTACAATCACTACGGCCCAACCGAGAGCACGGTGGTCGCGAGCTGGCAGCCGGTGGCGTTTGACAGCGCCGGCAGCCTGCCGCCGATTGGACGTCCGATCGCCAATACCACGATCTATCTGCTGGATCGGTATTTACAACCGGTGCCGGTAGGCGTGGCGGGCGAGCTGTATATTGGCGGCGTGGGCGTGGCGCGCGGCTACCTCCATCGACCTGATCTGACCGCCGAGCGCTTCGTGCCCGATCCGTTCAGCGACACTGCCGGATCGCGGCTGTACCGCACGGGCGACCTGGCGCGCTTCCAGGTGGACGGCGTGCTGGACTATCTGGGGCGGATTGATCAGCAGGTCAAGCTGCGCGGCTACCGGATTGAGCTGGGCGAGATCGAGGCCGCGCTGCGCCAGCATGAGGCCGTCCACGATGCCGTGGTGGTCGTGCGTGAAGAAAGCGGCGACAAACGGCTGGTGGCGTACGTCGTTCAGAACCTAGAACCTAGAACCAAGAACCTAGGGGATGCCGAAGGCGGTTCTCGGTTCTTAGGTCTCGGTTCTGCGTTGCGCCAGCATCTCAGCGCGCGGCTGCCCGCCTACATGCTGCCGTCCGCGATCGTGATGCTGGCTGCGCTACCCTTGACGTCGAGCGGCAAAGTCGAGCGGCGGGCGCTGCCGGCCCCTGACCGCGCGGATCTGCTCGAGTCGACGGGCTATGTGCCGCTTGCAACGCCGACCGAGCACCTCGTCGCTGGTGTGTGGGCCGAGGTGCTCGGCGTGGCGCAGATCGGCAGGCACGATCACTTCTTCGCGCTGGGCGGGCACTCGCTCAACGCGACGC
>JAFAYS010001116.1 GCA_019240175.1 Chloroflexota bacterium
AGGATCGATGGTGCTTTTTGGGAAGGATGATGTGGTACGTTCATCTAGTGAAAAAAACAGCTCCGTAACCGAAGCTGTTTTTCGTTGGTCGGGGCGAGAGGATTCGAACCTCCGACCTCAGCGTCCCGAACGCTGCGCTCTACCAGGCTGAGCCACGCCCCGATATATATGATCGCGGTAGTTCTTCGGGAAGTTTGCGAACTACTCGCTATTTATGGTGCCGAAGGTGGGAGTCGAACCCACACGAGGTTGCCCTCAACGGTTTTTGAGACCGTCGCGTCTGCCATTCCGCCACTTCGGCATGCCTCTTAGAAATCAATCACTCGATCGCTAAGAGCCATTGGTCGGGGCGAGAGGATTTGAACCTCCGACCTCTGCAACCCCATTGCAGTGCGCTACCAGGCTACGCTACGCCCCGAGAATTGGCAGGCGGGACAGGAATCGAACCTGCAACCTGCGGATTTGGAGGCCGCTGCTCTGCCTAATTGAGCTACCCGCCTTTGCCGTCGAAGATAATACCATAGCCGGGAACAAAACACAAGCGCTTTTTGCCGCTCTTGTTAAAACCCGCTATCCAACAGCGGCTAGCGCCTGCGCGAGGTCTTCGATAATATCTTCGGCGTCTTCGATACCGATCGAAAGCCGTAGCAAACCATCGCTGATGCCCTGCGCCCGCCGCTCTTCCAGCGGAACATCGCGATGCGAAGACTGCGCCGAGTACGAGACCAGCGAGAAGACATCGCCAAGCGTTGTCGCCGGCAGCACCATCTTCAGCGCGTCCATAAACGCGAAGGCTGCTCGTCGCTCAGCCGGCACCAGATCGAACGAGACCATGCCGCCGAAAAGATCGCCAAAGAGCCGCGCTGCCAATTCGTGCTGCGGATGCTCTTCAAGGCCGGGATAATACACGCGCCCGACTTGTGGCTGCGTCAACAGCCAGCGCGCGACAGTATTAGCGTTGGTACACTGCTGGCGTACGCGCAGGCTCAGCGTCTTCATACCCCGGCTGATCAGCCGCGCTTCCTGTGGCCCGAGGGTTGTTCCGAGCAACTTTCCATAACGTCGCGCATTATCGAACAGCAGATCCGTTCGCGCGGTCACAACGCCGCCCAACACATCGCCATGACCGCCGAGGTATTTGGTAGCGCTGTGGACTACCAGATCGACGCCATGCTCAATCGGACGCAGAAGCACCGGCGAGGCTAGCGTGTTATCAACGACAACCCGCGCCCGCACGCCGCGTGCCAGCTCCACAATGCGCTCGACATCAAAGACCTTGAGCAGCGGATTCGAGATCGGCTCAAGGAATACGATCGACGGACGCGCCCGCAGCGCCTCGGCTACCGCATCCAAATCCGTCATGTCGCAGAACGTAACCGGCCAGCCCTGGGCGTGGAAGAATTGCAGCAGTAGCGTCCGTGATGAGCCATACAGATCCTGGGCCGCCAGCACCGAGCAGGCTTCGGGCTGCGTTGCGCCACGCGGAGTACCCGCCGCCAGCAGCGCCACATACGTCGCCGCCATGCCCGAGCCAAAGGCTACCGCTCCAGCGCCGCCCTCGATCGCCGCGACTGCCTGCTCAAGACCGCCGACTGTTGGATTACCATAGCGCGCGTAGACGAGACCATTCTCATCGAATGCCTGATCCAACGCCTCAGCGCTCGGATGGACAAACGTCGACGTAGCAAAAATCGGCATCGACGTTGGCCGCACGCCTTCGCCCGGTAGATATTCACCCTCGTGAACCAGACGCGTGTTGAAGCGCCAGCGATCACTGCGCTCGTAGCTCATAGCTCTATCCTTTAGCGCGAAGCAATGTAAGCTTGATAGACATAATCCCAGAACAGGTAACGCGCGCCGATAACGAACAAAAATGCGCCGTACAGTTTCTTCATCAAATCATTCGAGATGTAAGGCTGATTCGCAAACAGCGCGCCGAGCAGGTTACCCACGATCAAGCCGATCGCCAGATAGACTGCCTGCCTGATATCCATATTTCCTTCACGGTAATAGACGATCGCGCCGAGAATACCGATCGGAAAAATCTGGGCTGCGAGCGATGTTCCCGTAGAGAACTTTTGGCCTAAGCCCAGGATCAGCACCATCGCAGGAACCATAATTGCACCGCCGCCGATGCCAAACATACCACCCGCGATACCAGCTGCGAGACCAATCAGCAAGAGCTGAAGAACGAGAGACATGACACTCCTCTTTCACTACGCACTGTATCTTACACGATCTCGCAGTATTCGCAGGCTTCAACTTGAATTAACATAAAGCGGACGTGGTAAAATGGACGTGCCACAAACCAATGGACAGCGCCATGCCTGAGACCGCCGAACATCCTGCGTCAAACCAAGCTTCTTTAAGCCGGATTGCCGAGCTACAACAGCTCGACTCTATGCAATATCTTCCGGTGGAAGAGATCGAGCTGCTGGCTAAGCACGCAACTCTGCGCGTGTTCGAGCAGCAAAGCACGATCATCGTCGAAGGCGACTCAGGCCGGCATGTGTTTTTATTGCTCAGCGGCACGGTCAAGCAGACCATGCGCGATCAAGACGGCGACGATATTCTGCTGAGCCCGCTCGGTCCAGGCGATCTTTTTGGCGAAGGCGTGCTGTTTGGCCTGCGCTACCGACGCACCTCGGTTCATGCCTTGACGCGCACCCACATTCTGCAATTCAAAGCTGCCGATCTCCAATCCAACGCCGATCAGCTCACACACTTCTTCCGATCGCTGCGTGTCCGCTTCCGTGAGCGCTTGCTGCAAACGACGCTGGCGCGCGTCTCGCTGCTTGCTCCGCTCACGCCCGTCGAGCGGCTTGATATCTCGCAGCAGCTGGATGACCAGCACTTTGAGCGCGGTGTAGAAATTATTCAGGCGGGCGGGATCAGCGAAGGGCTGTACATCGTCGCGGAAGGCCAGGCGGTGGTCGTGCATGATGCCCAGCGCATTGCCGTGCTCCAGCCCGGCGATGTTTTCGGCGAGATGTCGCTGCTCGACAACGAGCCGCACGAGGCATCGATCGTCGCGCTCACACCGATCCACCTGCTGATTCTGCCTCGACGTACCTTCGACTACCTGCTAGCACGACGCGCGGATGTTGCCGAGGGCTTGCAGCAGATGGCACAGCAGCGCCGGCAGCACGATCGCCAGCCGGAGCATATTGCCGTGATGGAGCAACTGGTTGCGACTGGGATTGTGCGGGGGAAAATGGCGCTGGCACGGCAGACCGAGCTATGCGATCCGACCTGTCATCTGTGTGAAGACGCATGCGCTAAGCGCTTCAAGCTGCCACGCCTCGGGTTTAGCAGCCAAATGTTTGGTCCGCTCGAAGCAGCTAATTCATGCCATAACTGCCAGTGGGGCGCTGAGTGTGTGGAGGCTTGTCCCGAAGATGCGATTCGCCTGAATCAGGACGGCTTTCTGGTTATTACCGATCGCTGCACCGGCTGTGGCGATTGTGTCGACGCCTGTCCCTACAACGCGATTAATCAAGTGCCGGTCTATCCTGAGACCAATTCCATGTTGGGCTGGCTGCTGCGGCACACCAGGCGCGTCGAGCCGGCGATGCTGCGCGCCAACAAGTGTGACGCCTGCTCAGGCTACGACGATCACGCCTGTATCAGTGCCTGTCCAAGCAATGCACTCCATTGGATCCCGGTCGAGCAGCTACTCCAAACAACTTTCAGCCAACCCCAGCATGATCTTGTACACCGTTGATCACAAGCATCACCAAAAAAATCAGATGATGCTTGCGATCCTGTCGTTCATGGCAACGAGCGCTAGTCGCCCTTGATCTTGCTCATCACAAGCTGCTGAACCTGCTCCGCCTCAGCGCCCAGATTCTCCGTGAGCCGCGTAACTTCAGCCCGGACCTGATTGATGTACAGCGTGTCCTCGATCGTGCGCAAGTTGATCTCGACGTTCAGCAGCGCGCTACGCACCGCCGCATGAGCCAGCAGCGCCGCCACGCCAATGTCGCTCACGGCAGCCTGGTTGCCGCGCTCCGCAACTGGTGGGCAGAGCGGCAAAATCGCAGCGGCTGCCCGCGCCGTTCGCAGCGGCACTTCGGTCGCGCGCTTCAACGACTCCTGGATCGCATCTTTACGAATCGCGATGTCGGAGTCTGTGACGCGTGGCAGCTTATAGGCCGCCGACAGCCGATTGAAGGCCGTCACATCGTCCTCAGCCAGCTGCTGTAGCTCAGCCCGCAGCGACTCCGCCCGATCGAGCACTTCGCGCATCTCGTCCTCAACCTGGGCATAGCGCTTTCGTCCAATCGTTAGGTTGCATACCATACTGACAAGCGCCACGCCCATCGCGCCGGTCACTGCTGCCGCGCCACCGCCGCCGG
>JAFAYS010001147.1 GCA_019240175.1 Chloroflexota bacterium
CAATAGCAGAGTTTTGAGCGGGGTTGTTCATGCATTCCTCACACAGGAGTTGAAGGAATCGAAAGCGGTCGGAATTTGCTCCCCACGATTCCGACCGCTCCCAGGAGGCTCCACATGGCTCATTCGCATACTATTGCTATAGCAACATGTGTGCCAGCCCCTTGATCGATTCTGCGAACGATTGCAAGCAGATGCCGGCGGCTTACCGCTGCTGCGTGCGTTTGGGCTGGACTTCGTATTGTATAGTGGCGTGTGGAGGTGCCCGGCGATCGACCAGATCATTGGCACACTATTGCGATCCTTTGAGCATACATGGAGCGGCGCGATGAAAACCACTTTTACAACAACCGTGGTGCAGGCAGAAGGCAAGCAAGCCACCGGGCTGCGGGTACCGGCTGAGGCCGTAAGCGCGCTGGGAAGCCATAAGCGGCCCAAAGTCGTGGTGCAGCTGAACGACTACACCTATCGCAGCACTGTCGCGGCGTACGGCGATGTGTTCATGCTGCCGCTGAGCGCCGAACACGCACGGCAGCCGGACTCAAGGCCGGCGACTCAGTTGAGGTTACGCTGGAGCTGGATGTCGAGCCGCGCACTGTGGAGATCCCGGAGGACTTAGCCGCCGCGCTCGCTCAGCAAGCCGGCGCTCCCGAAGCCTTCGAGGCGCTGGCCTTCTCGCAGCGCAAAGAATATGTGCGGCAAGTCGAGTCGGCGAAAGCGCAGGCGACTCGTGAGCGGCGGATTGCGAGCATTGTCGAGAAGCTGAGCGGCAAGTAATATGTGCTGTAGATCGGTAGGCAGTGCCGAGCGGCGATCTTGAGTATGGAGCAACCAGAGCCGGGAATCCGTGGGCAAACCAAAGGGCACGTCGACGACGTGCCCGCTTTGATCGCCGTAGAATCGCCCCTATCTTGGCGAGGCTTGCTGCTGCTGCACAATGCGGTTGTCGTTCCAGTTCTGGGCATTGACCTGGACCACGAAATAGCCAACCGTCTGCGGATCGCCGTTGGGATTGAAGCGATAATTGCCGCTGATGCCCATGAATGGCGGGGCGTTGCGCATCGCATCCAGCACCTGCTCGCGGGTGGGCAGCCGACCAGTGGCGCGGGCCGCACGCGCGATCGTCTGGATGCAGATGGTGGTGGCATCGTAGCTTTCGGGCGAGAACGGCGGCGCATCCTGGCCGAATGCCGACTTGTAATCTTGGGCAAACTTGCGCGCCTGAGGAAATTCTCTGACCGGTGCCGCGACCGTGGTGAAATGCATGCCGTTGACCGTCTCACCGGCCAGGCTCGCCAGCTCGGGATTATCCAGGCTATCCGAGCCGAGAAACTGCGCGCCGATGCCACGCTCACGCGCCTGCTTGAAGAAAACGCCCGCGCGGTTGTACGAGCCCGCGAAGTAGATCACGTCGGGATTAAGCGACTGGATCTCGTCGAGCAGCGCCGTAAAATCGACGGTCTGCTGGGTATCGTCGTATGACTGAAACGCTACCACGTTGATGCCGCTGGCCTGCATGTCCTGCTGGAAAAACTGGGCGATGCCACGGCCATACTGCGTATCATCATGGATCACGTAGGGCCGCTGGCTCTTCAAAACTTCCCGGCTAAACCGCGCGGCAACAGCGCCCTGCACATCATCGCGCCCGACGACACGCCACACATTATCGTTGCTGTCGGTCACCTGCGGGTTGGTGCTGCCCGGCGAGATCTGCACCAGATTCGCCGCCGCATAGATCGGCTGCGTGGCCAGCGTCACACCCGAGTTGTAGCTCCCGACCACGCACAGCACCGACGGGTCGGCGACGATCGCCTCGGCGTTGGCCTTGCCCTGCTCCGGCACCGCCCGGTCGTCGAAAGGCACAAAATCCAGCTTGAAGCCGAGATCCGTCAAGGGACGGTTTTGCTGCAGGATCGACAGCTCGGAGCCGTGGAGCAGGCCGGTGCCCAGCGTGCCCCATTCGCCAGTGATCGGGGCTTGCAGCGCGATCCGGATCGTATTGGGCGCTGCTGTTGGCCGTGCGGGCGGCGGCTGAATCGCAACTGCGGGCGGGCCGGAGGGAGTCGGCTCTAAAGTCGGCTCTGATGTCGGCTCACTGGTTGGCGACGCGGTTGGCTCACTGGTCGGCTCTGATGTCGGCTCGCTGGTGGGTGTCGCCGGCTGGGTTGTCGTTTCTGCCGTAGCATTGCCGTCGGCCACGCTGGTCTGCGGCAGCGTCGCATCGGCAGCGGTGGTGCTCGTCGGCGTGGGACCTGTCGCGATGGTTGTCGCGCTACGGCCCTGCCAGTTCCAGAAGGCCCAGACGCAGCCCAGCAGTAACAGCGCTGCCACCGGGATCGCCCAGCGCGCCCACGCCGGCACAGCGGGCCGTGTTCGCTCCGCAGCCTGTGGCGCTTTGGCCGCGCGTGGCTTGCCGGCCTGAGCCGCAACCGGCACCGGCGCTGCAACCGGCATTGACGATCCTTGCCCTGGCAGCGCCGCCTCGAAGGCATCACGCATCTCAGCCGCCGAAAAGTAGCGATCCTGTGGCTCAAGATTCAGCGCTTTGGACAGCACCTGACTCACCGCAGCACTCACCTCTGGCGTAGTCATATGCGCCGGAACCAGCGGATCGCTGCGCTCTTTTTGATACATCTCCAGCCAGCGCACATTGGCCGGCGGTACCGGCCTGCCCGTCAGCAGATGATAGATCGTGGCCGAAAAGCTATACAGGTCGCTTTCGGGCAAGAGCAGGCCGGCGCTATGCTCGGGCGAGGCATATTGCCGCGAGTCCGAGCTTGCGCCCATCGCGCCGTTCAGGCCGGTCGAGAGGCCAAAATCCACCAGAAAGATCGTGCCATTGGAAAGAATCAGATTACTCGGCTTGATGTCGCCATGCATCACCGGCGGCGTGCGGTTGTGCAGATATTCCAGCGCATCCAGAATTTGCACCACCCAGCTGCGGATCTCGTCGACCGAGAACTGCTTCCTGGT
>JAFAYS010001158.1 GCA_019240175.1 Chloroflexota bacterium
GCCAGTGTCACCAGCACAGGATTCGGCGTCGTCCGCATCCAATTGGTCTCGATCGGCATAAACTCCGTCACGGTGTAGTCATCGGGCGCGACGATGATGCTGACGGGCGTGAAGCGGATATAGTCGATACCATCTTGGATACGAACCTTCCAGCCGGTGATCAGCTGAGCATCGTCGTTGATCCCGTTGGCGTTGGCATCGTAGAACTTGATCACATTTAACGTGGCGCGCTCGTCCTCCGCCTTGACTTTGAAGTTGTCGGTTTTGGTGCTGTTGTTGGCGAAGGAAGCCTCGTTGCTAACCCAAACTTTGTACTCGCCGCCAGGATTGGTGGTTGTGTCGTAGCCGGGCTGCGCGTCGCTGGCTTTGATCAGAATCCCCGATAGCTGGTAGCACAGCGCAAACTCGCCGCCAACAACCTGCACTGGCCGCTCGACCGCGCTACCCACGCTGGTACCGAGAACCGTTCCGTTCGGCTCGGTCACCTGCACATAGTAAGCGCCATCGGTCAGACCCGCCGCGCCGAGATGCGTTGGGCCGCCGTTGAGATACACGGCATCTTTGTCGGTGAAGATATTAAGATTAACGCCGCTACAGGAGCTATCCGTGGTGAAGATCGCGCCGGGCAGTGGCGGTGCCGCGTAGGCAATGCCACTAAACATCAGCGAGGCGATCGCGATCAACATCACGAGTGAGCGTTTCATAATAACCCCTCCATAGACCATGAGACAAGTAAAATCCTGAGCGTTACGCACGCTCAGTCACACGTCGATAGCCAACCTGCGAAGAGCCCTACTGCTAGAGCCTCCTCTCAACAGCAACGCTAGACCGCCGCGCGTGGAGCGCGGAGCACACAGCGATTCTGTTATGGTTGATCGGGCGAGCAGGATGGGAGCGATAGGAAACGCTCGTCGTGATCAGTCTAGGGTTATGGATCAAAAAGTAGCACTCTACCAGCGTAGGTTGGGGTGTAGCGCACTGGTAGGCAGCTTCGATACGTGAACGCAGAAAAGGTGGATGCTTTTCATGGGTTCAGCCGCTCGGAGATACCATAGAGTATAGATCAGTTGAGCGCATCTGTGGGTGAAGATTTCGTCAATGTTCCGTATGAAAATCTTTCTGACTCATGCGGCGTAGCGCTAAGTCAATCAAGCGGTAGTATAATCCTCGGACGAATCCAAAGGTCATACTATGTCGTCTTTTGAACAACTCGACCGACCACGCTTGCAGCAGCGCTTGCGAGCACTCTTGATTGTTGTCTCGCTACTTGCGCCGACGTTCTGCGTCTTCGGTATGCTGGCACTGCTCCTAGCCACAAATAGCACCAGCCCGCTGATCTGGCTGCTGCTCGGCCTGTGGCTGGTGCTGGGTGCGCTGCTCGGTGTGGTGGTGGCGCGAATCTTGAAAACTCTGCGTAGGATTAATGAACATCGCGAGTGAGCGGGCGAGGGTTGGCGCTGTGAGCAAGCACTGCTTACACTATGTAAATCTACGAAAACCGTCGGTGCGTATCTACTAGTGGATTGAACCGGATCAAAGACAAGCACAGCACTGCAAATAATTGACATAATTCACTTGACAGCCACTTGACTCCCGTGCTATTCTTCCAAACTCTGAGCCGCCGGCATGTAAGCGGTTTCAACACGGTTTGATCCGAAGATGGAGCGCCGAAGATGGATCATACCTCGACAGAAATCACCAGACTCGATACCCAGCCATCTAATGGCGCGGCAGCGAAGCCTGCTCATCCTGCACAACCAGCCCTTAGCGCCGAGCCTGAGGGCCTGATCAACCGTTTGCGCGAATATCACCCCGATTTTGACGATGAGATCGTGCGTACTGCGTTTCGAATTGCGTACAACGCGCACGAGCAACAATGTCGTTCTTCGGGTGAGCCCTATATTCTCCATCCGATTGCCGTCTCGCACATCTTGATTGACCTGAAGCTCGACCCTGCCTGTATCGCGGCAGGGTTGCTCCATGATGTCGTCGAAGATACCAACTTCTCGCTAGAGCAGATTAAAAACCAGTGCGGCAACGAGATCGCGCATATCGTTGACGGCCTGACCAAGCTCAAAGCGATCGAAGGGCGTACCAAGGAAGACGCCCAGGCCGGCTCGTATCGCAAGATGTTCATCGCCATGGCCGACGATCCGCGCGTGGTGCTGATCAAGCTGGCCGACCGGCTGCACAACATGCGCACGCTCCAACACGTGAAGGAGCACAAGCAGAAGCGCATCGCCCGCGAAACGCTGGAAATCTACGCGCCGCTGGCCCATCGGCTCGGCATCTGGCAGATCAAGTGGGAGCTGGAAGACCTTTCGTTTCGCTTCTTCGATCCAGAGAAGTACGAGACGATCAGCCGCCAGCTACAGCTGCGCCGTGACGCACGTGAGCGCATTATTCATCGCGTGATCGGCAGCTTACGTCAAGAGCTTGATAAAGTCGGCATATCGGGTGAGATCACGGGACGGCCCAAGCATATCTATTCGATCTGGCGCAAGATGGAGCGCAAGGGCGTGCCGCTGGATCAAATCTATGACCAGCTGGCCGTGCGCGTGCTGGTCAACAGCGTCGCCGACTGCTACCAGGTGCTGGGCATTGCGCACAACCGCTGGACGCCGATTCCTAACGAGTTCGACGATTATATCGCGATGCCCAAAGAAAGCATGTACCAGTCGCTACACACGACGATCATGATCCCTGGCGGCCAGCCCTGCGAGATCCAGATTCGCACCTTTGAGATGCACGAGGTCGCCGAGCACGGCATCGCGGCGCACTGGCGCTACAAAGAAGGCTTCGGGCGCAAATCCGAGATTTCGATCGATGCCAAGCTGCAATGGCTGCGCAACCTGATCGCCTGGCGTCGCGAGATCAACGAAGACCACGAGTTCGTAGAAACGCTCAAGAACGAGGTGCTCCAGGAGCAGGTGTATATCTTCACGCCCAAAGGCAAGATCATCGATCTGCCCAAAGGCTCCACGCCGATCGACTTCGCCTATCGCATCCACTCGGATCTGGGCAACAACTGCATCGGCGC
>JAFAYS010001160.1 GCA_019240175.1 Chloroflexota bacterium
AGAAGCTGAATCCAGGCATTCGACCGCAGCCGCGCAGCTTTTCGCTCCTGAGCGGGGCGGGCTACAGGCCGCTCAAGCGTGCGGTGGATGTGATCTGCGCCAGCGGCTTGCTGCTGCTCTTCGGCCCGCTGATGGCGCTGATCGCCATCGCGATCAAGCTGTACTCACCGGGACCGGTCTTTTATCGCCAGCGCCGGGTTGGTAAGCACGGCGTGCCGTTCATGATGCTCAAGTTCCGCTCGATGCACGCCGGCAACGACAGTAACATTCACCGCGATCATGTGCGGCGTTTGATCCGCGAAAACATCCGGCCCGAAGACCTGGGCGCGACGTCGCTGAAGCTCGGTCGTGATCCACGCGTCACGCCGCTGGGCCGCTGGCTGCGCGCGCTAAGCCTGGACGAGCTGCCGCAATTTATCAACGTGCTGTACGGCGAGATGAGCCTGGTCGGGCCACGACCGCCGCTGCCGTACGAGTACGAGCTGTATCAGGATTGGCACAAGCACCGGCTGTCGGTGCTGCCCGGTATCACCGGCATATGGCAGGTTACAGCCCGCAATCAAGTTGCCTTTGACGACATGGTGCGTCTCGATCTCGCCTACATCGAGACGATGAGCCTGTGGCTCGATCTCACCATTTTAGTACGCACACCCGTGGCAATGTTGACCGGGAAAGGAGGTGGATGATGACCGTGACCCTCGCGCGCCCTCGCGAAACGAATGTCGATCTACGCCCTGAGCTACAGCTGACGCGGCAACTCCGCGTCGGTATCATCGGCTGTGGCTACTGGGGTCCCAAGCTGGCCCGTAACTTCGAAGATCTGCCCGGCTCGGACCTGGTGATGGTCTCGGATCTGCACGAGGACCGGCTGGCCAGCATCAAGCAGATCTACCCGCATGTGACGGTAACCAACAATTACCAGGATCTGCTGGCGGATGGTCTGGACGCGGTTGTGATCGCCACCGGCGTGAACACGCACTACCACCTGGCCAAAGCCGCGCTGATGGCCGGCAAGCATGTGCTGGTCGAGAAGCCGCTGACCGCACGCTCGACGCAGGCCCGTGAGCTGACCGATCTGGCGGCTGAGCGCGGCCTGACGCTGATGGTCGGACATACCTTTGAGTACAATCCCGCCGTCGAAGCCGTGCGCGAGATCATCCAGTCGGGTGAGCTTGGCCATGTGTACTACTTCAACTCCACGCGCGCCAATCTGGGCCTGCTCCAGCCGGACATCAACGTGATCTGGGATCTCGGGCCGCACGACGTTTCGATGATCCGCTACATCCTGGGCTCCGATCCGGTGAAAGTCAGCGCGATCGGCACGGCCTACATCAACACGCGGCGCGGCCTGCACGAGGTGGCCTACGTCAATCTGACCTTTGAGAACGGCATCACGGCCAATCTGCGCCTGAGCTGGCTGTCGCCGGTCAAGCGCCGCCGGCTCACGGTGGTCGGCAGCAAAAAGATGCTGGTCTATGACGATATTGCCACCGACAAAGTCGTGATCTACGACAAAGGCATTGAGGCTCCGGCCTACTCGATCACCGAAGAAGAGTTTCACGCCTCGTACCGCCACGGCGACGAGCTGGTTTATCCGCTGACCTGGGTCGAGCCGTTGCAGCGGCAGTGCAATCACTTTCTCGACTGCATTCGCAGCGGTGAGTCGCCGCGCAGTAACGGCGAGGACGGTGTGAAAGTGATCAAAGTTCTGGAGACGGCCCAGCGATCGCTGCTCAACGGCGGCGTCGAGCTCAAGATCGAATATTAAGCGCCGGACGCTTGCTGCGGCATTTGCCCCTGCCACACTGCAATAGCGTTGGGACTGAAGGCGGGAACACCTTATGGAATTGAGAGCTTATCTCCATATTTTGTGGAGTAAATGGTGGATCGTCCTGCTTACGCTCTTGATCACCTACACGGCGACGCTGATCTTTACCTACCAACAGGTGCCGATCTACCAGAGCAACGCCACCTTCGTTGTGAAGCTCAGCCCTTCGTTCAGCAGCGACAAAGATCTGGCCGCTGCGGTCGATATTCTGAGTCGCCGCACCGAGATCGGCACCACGTTCACGCAGGTTGCCGATAGCCGGCTGATCAAACGTTTGGCCGCGACCGAGCTCGGCCTGTCCGGTGCGCAGCGCAATGATGTCAGCATCACCAGCGAGCTCCTGCCGGGCACCAACGTGCTCAAGATCGCGATCCAGTCGACTGATCCGGTGCTGGCACGCAACATGGCCAATGCCGTCGGTGCCAACACGATCGCCTATGTGCAGGATCTGTACGAGACCTACAAGCTGGAACCGCTGGATCAGGCCAGTCTGCCCGACGAGCCGATCAGCCCCAACAAGCCGCTGAATCTGGCGCTGGGCGGCGTGATGGGCCTGGTGCTCGGGGCGGGATTTGCGCTGCTGGCGGCCTATCTGCAAGCGCCCGCGACGCAGCCGGCAGGGCTAAATATTCTGGACCACGAGACCGAGGTTTATACCCGGCGCTATCTTGATCTACGGCTGCGCCAGGAGATTTCGCGCGCCCGGCGTATCAATGCGCAGTTTTCGCTGGCGCTGCTCAACGTCGACCGGCAGCGGATGCTGGCCGGCGCTCCGCCGCAGATCCAGCGTGAGGCCTTGCGGCGGGCGGCGCTGTTGATCGTGACCGATCTGCGCGACGAAGATGTGATCGCGCGCTTCGACGATACGACGTTTGCCGTGCTACTGCTCGATACCGCGCCCGAGGCTGCCGCCGAAACCATTCGCCAGCTACAAACCAAGCTGACGACCACGCCGCTGGATCTTTCGCAGCGTGATCTGACGCTTAATCTTCAGGTGATCGTCGGCTATGCGGACTACCAGCCCGGCAGTATGGAGGCCGAAGAGTTGGTCGCCAGCGCCAGCAGTGCGCTCAAAGCCGCCGAGACCGACGCCAGCGGCATGGTTTATCCGGCGCTCTTCAAGCAGTCGCCCTACCAGTTGAGCATGGCAAAGGCCGCCGACCATGAGTAGCTCGGTGATCGATCCGGCGGACGCTGCCCGTGGCGGCGATTTCGCGCCAGCCGCCGATACCAATGTGCTGCTGGCAGCCAGAGGCGGCGCGATCACCTTTGCCGGCAAGCTGTTTACCTTCGCCTGCCGCTTTGTGATCTCGATCGTGCTGGCGCGGGCGCTGGGCGCTGGACAGTATGGCCTGTATAACCTGGCCTTGACCGCGCTCTCGGTTGGCGCGGCGCTGGCGGCCTTCGGCATGGACTCGACGCTGGTGCGCTACATTCCGATCTTTGCGCGCCGCCGCGACGATGCCAGCCTGTGGGGCGTGCTGCAG
>JAFAYS010000104.1 GCA_019240175.1 Chloroflexota bacterium
ATCCGGCAGCTCGTTGGAGCGCCAGTGGCCGGCCTGGATCGCGACCAGGGGCGGATTGAAAGCGCGGGTTTGCTGGGGGGCGATACTAGCGGAGAGCAGACCTACAAACATCAGAAGCAAGCAGAGTCGACGCGACATGGCGAAACACAACCCTTTCTGGCATGGTGGGGGAGCGATGGCAAAGGACCTACACGGGGTTTTTCCGTATGATCTACGACGAAGCATAGATCTTGGGCATCCGTGCTGACAAGAGCGAAAGCTTACAAAACCATGTCAGGCCCGGCGAACGTTCATACGGTAGCAGGCGTCGTCCGAGAGCGCCAGGGTGGAGGAGTCCCAGGCTACTCAGGACGATGGTACTGTGACGCCATGCGCTCGCCTTCGGCGGCGATCTGTGCGCGCAGCTCAACCGGAGCCAGCACCTCGACATCGCTGCCCCAGCTCAGCACCCAGTTTTTGATCTCGCGAATACCGCCGACGCACATCGAGAGCATCAAGCCACCATCGGGAAGGGTTTCCAGCCGCTGCGAGTGATGCCAGATCGTTTCTTGCACGCGCCGCGAAGCCGCCGCGCTGAAGCGCAGCCGCACCTCGACCTCTTCCTCGGCCATGATGCCCCAGGAGGATTGCAGCCATTTATACGGATCGAAATCGTCGGGGATGGTGTAGTGCTCGTCGAGCAGCTCGGCCTGCTGGATACGCTCGACCTTGAAGGTGCGCAGCGCGTCGCGCAGCCGATCGTGGGCCAGCACGTAGCTCGCCGGCTCGAAGCGCGAAACCTCAAGAAAGTACGGCTCGATCACGCGCTCCTGCGGCTCAGCGCGATCCGCCGCCCAATATTGGATCGTCACCACGCGCCGGTCGGCCCAGGCGCGCGTCAGTGTTTCCACGATCTGCACATAGTTAGAGCGCATCGGCTTGGCGCGAATCACCTCCGCCGCGCGCGACATATGCTCGGAAAGCGTCGCGTCGGGCAGCGAGGCCGCGATCTTGTCCAGCGCGCTGACCACGTGCGGATTGTTCTCGTCGGAGTGATGCGCCAGCAAGCGCGCAGCGAAATACAGCGCGACGGTCTCGTTGAGATTCAGCCGCACCGTGGATTGGTAGCCGTCGCGGTCGATGCCGAACTTGCCCTCGTACTGCCAGATCGGTACGCCCATCAGATCGAGCGCCTCGATGTCGCGGTAGATCGTCCGCCGATCGACGCCGCAATACTGCGCCAGATCGACAGCTCCCAGGCCCTGCGGCGTGTTGTAGAGTTTATGCTCGATGCGGCGAAGCCGCGCGGCTTTCGATTGCGTGCGTGATTCTTCCATACGCTTCCGCGTTAGACAAACAAGGAGCCGCGCTCAGCTGCGCGACATCGTGATGTGCTGGTTCGAGCGAAGAAGCTAGAAAATGGGCAGGAACGCCAACACGATCATGCCGACGATCAGAATAGACGCCCACAGCAGAATACGAAACAGATCTTTGCGGATGTAGCGGTATTCGGCGCTGTAATCGACCGCCGCGGGCTCTGCCATGTAGGAGCGGCGCGGCGCAGCGGTAACGTGGGCGGGAACACTATACGATCGCGCGACACCAGAGCGACGCTCGCGCCGGGTGAGGTTTTTGGTTGCGCGATGACGGGACTGACTAGCCATGAAACGGCTTCCTCCTGGAGCTGATAGGTTGGACCTGTACAGGTTGCGCCAATTATACCACCTCCGTCGCACTTACAGGAGTGCCGCCCGGACGATTTCAAACAGCTTCCGCTTAGCGCGGCTTGCGCCGCGACATACGCAGGCCAAAGATCGGATCGAAGGCGCGCGGCAGCCAGCCATGCAGCGTCCACAGCAGCCGCTCAACCGGATGAAGCGCATAAATCACCGAGCGCCTGCGTTCCACGCCGCGCAGAATCGCCTGCGCCACCTGCTCGGCAGAGCCGCTGATCGGCGAGCGACCGACGCGCTGCGAGCCGCCGACGCGAATCCGCGCCCGATCAAAGTTGGTATCGATGCGACCAGGATAGACCGTCGCCACTCGTATGCCGTTGCGGTATTCTTCGCGGCGCAGCGTATCGCTCAGCGCGTCCAGCGCGGCCTTCGACATCGCATAGCCGCCAATGCCCGGCAGCGCCAGCTCAGCCACCGGCGAGGAAACGTTGACGATCATGCCGCTGCGCTGGCGACGCATCTCGGGCAGCGCCGCCTGGGTCAGCAGCAGCGGCCCCATAAGGTTGACCGCCAGCACACGCTGCAGCAAATCGGGCGGCAGCTCACCGATGTTCGACTGAATCCCGACGCCGGCATTGTTGATCACAATATCAATGCGCTGCCACTCGTCGATCACGCGCTCGACCAGTCGGGCCGTCGCAGCACGATCCGAAACGTCAGTCGGCAGCATCAGCACCTGCGCGCCGGCGGCACGAAGCTCGGTGTGGAGTGCCGTGAGATCGCTGGAGGGCCGCGCGACCAGCACCACGCGCGCGCCGGCAGCCGCAAAGATCCGGGCGCTCGCTCGTCCAATGCCACGCGAGGCACCGGTGATAATCGTTACCTGGTTATGAACGCTTTGCATGGATTCCTTGAAGCTGGCTCGTAGAAGCACGATCATAGCATGAGATCGTGCTCATGTGTGGGTCGGCAGATGTCGGCAGCAATACCACTAAAATGTCTCGTCGATACGCTGGCGTCCAGCAAAGCCGCTATCGACGTCGTGCCAGAACTGCACCGACGGCTCGTCGTACAGCCAGCAAAGATAGATCAGCTGGCCGTCGCGCTCAGCCGGAAAGTCGATCAGACCGGTGTTGACATCCTTGACGATAATATTGAGCGACTGTAGCTTGCGGATCGCGTCCTGGATCGTCAAGATGTACTGCGTGACATCGGAGGCGCTTTTGCTGCCGCCGTTGAAGACCGCCGCCTGGATCACCGACCACAGCTCGGGCTGCAAGCTCAGGATCGCCTCGCGCGCCTCCAACATCGACGCGACCAGGGTGCGAATATACGGAAGCAGCGCGTTGGCCTCGCTGACTGAATAAAGATGCTCGTCCATGATCGTTGCCTTAACGTGTACCAGAAGGACCGCCCGTCTGTAGGACAAGCGGCATTAT
>JAFAYS010000004.1 GCA_019240175.1 Chloroflexota bacterium
CAGTCGACGGGCAATACCAATCCGGTGCCGATGCCGCGCCCGATCCGCCGGGGCATCGAGTTTCGCAATGTGTCGTTCCGCTATCCCAACCGTCCGCAGTACGCGCTGCGCAACGTGAATCTGTTCATCGGGGCCGGCGAGAAGCTGGCGCTGGTGGGCAATAACGGCGCGGGCAAAACTACGCTGGTCAAGCTGATGACGCGCCTCTACGATCCGACCGAGGGCGAGATCCTGCTCGACGGCGTGGATATTCGCGAGTACGATGTCAACGAGCTGCGCAAGCGCATCGGCGTGATTTTCCAGGACTTTGTGCGCTACCACGCGACGGTCCGCGAAAACATCGGCTTCGGCCAGATCGACGCCATCGACGACGATCGGCGGATTCGCGAGGCGGCCCAGCGCGGCGGCGGGGATGAGGTGGTCAACCGGCTGCCCGAGGGCTACAACACCATGCTGGGTGCCTGGTTCGAAAAAGGCCAGGAGCTGTCGGGCGGCCAGTGGCAGAAGATCGCGCTGTCGCGGGCGTTCATGCGTGACGGCGAGGTGCTGGTGCTCGACGAGCCGACCGCGGCTCTCGACGCCGAGCGCGAGTTCGAGATCTTCCAGCGCTTCCGCGAGCTGACCGATGGCAAGATCGCGCTGCTGATCAGCCACCGCTTCAGCACGGTGCGCATGGCCGATCGGATTGTGGTGCTGGAAAACGGCCATCTGACCGAGCTGGGCACGCATCAGGAGCTGCTGGTTCAGAACGGCACCTACGCCAAGCTCTTCAATATGCAGGCGGCGGGTTACCGCTAGTTTGTGGCGCTGCCCGGCATGATCATCGTGCCGGGCACGCACAGGATGGATATGCCGAGCGTCACACCGTTTGAAGCCTGGGTCACGCATCACAAGCCGAATCCGCGCGCCCAGCTGCGGCTCTTCTGCTTCCCGTTCGCGGGCGGCGGCGCGTCGGTCTTTCGCGCGTGGCCTGCCGAGGTGATCCCGCAGATCGAGGTGTGTCCGGTGCAGCTGCCGGGTCGCGAGAATCGTCTGCTCGATCCGTCGTTCACGCGCGTCTCGGCGGTGGTCGAAGCGCTCGCGCCAATTCTACTGCCGTATCTCGATCTGCCGTTTGCGTTTTTTGGCCATAGCCTGGGTGGTCTGATCAGCTTTGAGCTGGCGCGACTGCTGCGGCGCGAGTACGGCAAAGCGCCGGCGCATCTTTTTGTGGCCGGCTGTGCCGCGCCGCAGATCGCCGATCCGCATCCGCCGATCTATAATCTGCCCGATCCGGAGTTTGTGGCCGAGCTGCGGCGGCTCGACGGAACTCCTGAGGGCGTGCTGCAGCAGCCCGAGCTACTGCAACTGCTGCTGCCCTGTCTGCGCGCGGATTTTGAGATGGGCTCGACCTATGGGTACGTCGCCGACGAGCCGCTGGCCTGCCCGATCTCGGTCTTTGGCGGCCTGTCCGATCCCGAGATTAGCCGCGCCGATCTTGAGGGCTGGCGCGAGCACACGCAGGCCAAGTTTGTGGTGCGTATGCTGCCGGGCGAGCATTTTTTCTTGCTCACCACGCGGGCGCAGATCCTTCAGATGATCGCGCTGGATCTGCGCTGGATCATCAATGCGCCTGCGCGCGCTTTATAATGTTCAAAGCTCAAGAAAGGATTATTCATGGACCCGTTAATTATCGCCGCAGTGGCGGTGCTGGTAGTCACGATTGTCGCGGCGATCTTTATTTTCCGCCCCGGCAAGGATTTTTCCCAGGAGCGCGCTCAGGCGACGTTCGCGCCGCCCAGTCCTGACGGCAAGGTCACAATGAAGTATATGGGCGGCGAGACCCACGACTCGAATGGCGAGCCGCTGCAGGATGTGCTGGAAACCCGCGAGGAGGTCAGCGGCCCGCCGATGCCCAGCTCGCTTAAGAATCAGCAGGGCGTGCAGAGCGAGGCCGGTCTGCTGACGGGTCGGGCCAAGCCGCCGGCACCCACGCCCGCCCAAGGCCCGATCAGCCGTCCGTTCAATCCCGGCGCGGTGCTCGGCGGCGACGGCGCGGCGGCTCCGGTGCCTGGCGAAGGCCAGAAAGATGTGCTGTTTACACAGCCTAACCAGAAGCCCGGCCCCAAGCGCGAGGAATAAATTTCGCCGCTCGATCGAGGCTGGCGTTGGCGCTGCGGTGCTAACGCCGGCTTTGTTTTTTGGGATGGCGTGAGGCTGGGTGTAGTGGTGCTGATATAGGCGCTTTAGTAAACAACCGGGATGTAGATCACGCCATAATAGGCACCACCGCGCGTACACCGATCACGCTTGAATCGTGGCAGGAACATCACGTCGCGTAGGTGTCGATTACATGGGTGTGATCGAATCGTCTCCGACATTGTGGCGATGTCTCTATCTGTTGGTTCAGCAAAAGACCCACGACTCGCCATGAGGCGTACCAGGACATGTCGCGATAGGCTCCACAGATTATCACCGCGCATCGGCGTGTACCAGCGATGCCCCCTTCTATTAGTTATCGAATATCCTGGATCAGGTGGAGGATACGGCACGCCACACTCAGGTTGCGAACAGGCTGAGTCTTGTCTGAACGGAGGCCGAAATGTCGACGGTGCCTTGTTTTCATAGGCATAACGCTGCCCGCGCGCATATCTGTTGCCGTAGCTCATAACGCCTCCGTTTGTATGTCTCCAACACAGGCCGCTTTCGATCCTGTTGGGTCCAACTACGCTCATCTTAGGCGACACACTTGCTTGAAGAAAGTCACACAAACGGAGTAGTGGAGATGTGGTCCTTCATTTGAGGTATAGTGCTTAGCACTTGAATCACTACAGCGTTGTGCAGAATTCTTGACCCATGTCTTTGTAGGGACACGCCACCGACGTGCCCCTACCGGATCAATGAATCTGCTCATTGCTGTAGAGCACTCATATCAGACTCTTTACATCTCTTCCCTGTATAAAATCAAGTGCGCTATACTGTATCCATGATGCGAGCATATGAGGAAATCATCGACTTTATCGCGGCAGGTACCAGTCCTGGCAAAGTGATTGCTTTCCGCCCATCTGAGGAAGCGAAGGAGCGCGTTGCCGACTTGATTCGCCGTGAAAAAACGACAGGTCTGCAACCTGATGAAGCCGCAGAGCTTGGGCATTATTTGCAGCTGGAACACTTAATGCGCCTCGCCACAGCGTGGGCTGTTCACCATCTTGCCGATGACCAGCTACGTTAGCTCCTCCGCTCGCTCCGCCTTGAGGGCGTAGGCCGGCAGCGGACGATTCCCACGCGGCTGTGCACTCAATCTCAGCACATCGACCTGGCTGCGTAGCAACTCCTTGAATTTCGGCGACACATCCATCGTCTCCGCCTCGCTGAGCGAAGACTCCAGGCACCAGCTGATCTCCCAGTCTGCATCCTGAAGCGCCGCCGTGTCCATCGTTGACTCGCTCGCGACATTCCAGCCGGTCTCTTCCAACAGCGCCTTGAATCTTTGTCGGGAAAACGGCGAGCGAATGTTGGCCTCGCTGTTGGCTTTAAAGGCCTCGATCTGGCCCTGGACCAGAATTGCCAGCAGATGCGGGGTTTGCTCAAGCGCCTGTGTCTGTAGATCCCACTCCGCGAAGCACAACTGCCTGGCCCACGGCCTGACCCGCTGCAAGACCGCGTCCAGTTGCTCGATTGACGCGAAATACCACGAGCAGTGCGCCAGCACCACATAATCGAAGGAATCGGGTGCGAACGTGTTGGCCGGATCGAGCACGTCGTAGCGGAAGTGGAAGTCGATGCGTGACCCCAGCGGTGACTCCAGCAGATGCTGGGCCGACGCGCCGACCGTGACGGGCGCGCCATAGTCGGGATCGGCGATGTCCACCGCCGTCACATGGCCGCTTTCGCCCACCGCATGCGCCAGCACCGCCGTCATGTCGCCTTGCCCGCAGCCGACCTCAAGCACGCGCGCGCCGTGTGGAATCTGCCAGCGATCGACAAGCTGTAGCCGATACTCTGTTTGCGTGATCTGGATTGCCGAGGACTGCGCGCTCACGGCCATCAAGCCGGCGATCTGCTCTGCTGTGGTCATACGTCGGCCTCTACTTGCGCATCCGACGGGATGTCGACGGAGCGCAGCCATTGCAACATGTGTGGAAACGGAGGGAGGCCACGGCTGCTGCTCTGCGCCGGATCGACGGTCATGCCCAGCCATTGCAGCATCGGCACGCCAAAGAAGCGGCCCTCGCTAAAGTTTTCGACGATCGACGAGCCGCCGCCCTGGTAGCCGTCGTCGTGAAAAACCACCGTCGGATCGAGTCCCATATGCACGGCGGCGGCGTACGACCAGGCGATCGCCATCATCTCCTCGGCGGGATCGGAGCCCGCGTCGCCGGTGATGGTTGGGCGGCGCTCAGGCGTGGCAACCGCCAGATGTCCGGCCTCGTGCAGCAGATCGCCGGGATAGCGCAGCCGCGTCTCGTCGACCACGAGCCCGCCCTGCTCGATCCAGATGCCGGGTAAAAACGTGGTCTCGGGCAGCGGCTCGACCCGCACATCGAGGCCGATCGTGCGGAGAAAATCGACGATCGCGGCGGTATTGGGATTGGTGAAGGGCTGATCTGACATGCGCGGTTCCTTGTGTCAGGCGGCTAGCGCCGGCATGCCTGGATCTTAGAAGACGCGGCGCGGAATGTCAATGCGCGATTGTTGGAGCCGGACGAGAGCATTTACGAGTAGAATGATGGGCGACGCTTCGCGGAAAGGAGCAACGATGATTCCCCGTGGAACGCCGGATATTGGCTGGTCGGATCTGGCTTTCGGCCTGCTCCGCAGCTGCTGGCCCGATCATCCAGCCGCCACGCAGTCGCGCATCGAGCAGCGCTGGTCGAGCGCGCGGGATACGCTGGCCTGTTTGTCGGTGCGCAGCGGTTTCGATCTATTGCTACAAGCGGCGGCCTGGCCTGCAGGCAGCAAGGTGCTGGTCTCGGCGGTGACGATTCCCGACATGATCGCGCTCCTGGCTCAGCATGGCCTGGTGCCGGTGCCGATCGATCTCGATCCCGAGACGCTGGCGGTCGATCTCGATCAGCTGCGCCAGGCGATCGGCCCAGGCACACGCGCGATTCTGGTGGCGCATTTGTTTGGCAGCCGCATGGATCTCGCGCCGCTGGTGGCGATCGCACGCGAGCACGGCCTGTTTGTGATCGAGGATTGTGCCCAGGCCTACGATGGGCGGTATCGCGGCGATCCCGGCAGCGATGCGCGGCTGTGGAGCTTCGGCCCGATCAAGACCCAAACGGCGCTCGGCGGCGCGATTGTGCAGCTCAACGATCCCGCGCTGCTCCAACGGATGCGCCGGATTCAGTCGAGCTATCCACGTCAGCGCCGCTCCCAGTTTGCGCGGCGGGTGCTGCTGATGGCCGCGCTTAAGTTCCTGGCGCGGCCTCGCCGCTTTGCGCTGTTTGTGGCGCTGTGTCGCCTGCGCCAGCGCGATCATGATCGGCTGTTGTACACGGCGGTGCGTGGCTTTGCCGGACGCGATCTGCTGGCCCGGCTGCGCCATCAGCCTTGCGCGCCGCTGCTGCGGTTGCTTGAGCGTCGGCTGCGCCATGCCGATGCGGAGCACGTGACACGGCGGGCGGCGTTTGCGCGGCGAATGCTGGCGCAGCTTCCGGAGGGTGTGCAGCTTGGTCGCCGGCCTATCGCCACGTGCACTGGATGATCCCGATTGTGAGCGCCGCGCCCGAGACGCTGGTGCGTGTGCTGCAAGCTCACGGATTCGACGCGACGCGCGTCGCCTCTAGCCTGGTTTG
>JAFAYS010000120.1 GCA_019240175.1 Chloroflexota bacterium
AGCGCGCCAGCTGCACACGGAAGCCGTCGATGCGCCCGCCGTGAAACTGCACGCGCCGCCCGAATCGCGCTCCGATCTGCCATCCGTAGCCATAGCTCGACCCGTCGCCGACCGCGACATGCGGCGTAACCATCGCGGCTAGAGAGGCGACTGTCACCAAGGTTTCGCTCGACAGCGCACGATCCCAGCGCAACAGATCTTCCACCGTCGAGTATAGGCCGCCCGCCGCATAGGCATCTTCCAGATCCAGAAACGACGCGTTGACCAGCTCGCCGCGCTCGATCGCATAGCTCGCGGCCCGGCCCGGCAGCACGCGCGTACGATCCGCATAGCCGCTGCCGGTCATGCCGGCGGGAGCGAAGATCCAGCGCTGCAAAAACTCGGCGTACGGCAGCTCGGAGATCTGCTCGATCACATAGCCGAGCAGGATATAGCCCCAGTTGCTGTAGGCAAACGTCGCGCCGGGAGCGGAGATAAGCCGCATTCCGCCAAACAGCTCGCGCAGATACGCAGGCGTGATCGGGCCGTTGCGAGTGGGATCGATGTAGGTCGGCCAGAAGGGCAGATCGGGAATGCCCGAGGTATGCGTGAGCAAATGATGGAGCGTGACGTCCTGCCACGCGGGCATGTCCGCCGGCACGAGCGCGTTGAGCGGCTGGTGCAGATCGAGCCGGCCCTGCTCCTGCAAGACCAGGATCGCCAGCGCCGTGAACTGCTTGCTGATCGACGCGATCTGAAATTTGGTCTGGGGCGTGTTGCGCGTGGCTTGCTCCAGGTTTGCCCAGCCATAGCCGCGACTGAGCAAGGGCCTGCCTTCGCGCGCTACCAGAGCCGCGCCGCTGAACGCGCCCTGCTCAGCCAACTTGCTCATCGCCACCGCGACCGCCGCAAGCTGCGCCATGTCAGAGTCGGCGGATGATTGATCTGTGTACTGCACCGTTCAAACCTCGCCCGTTTTTATTGGAGGCCCTCACCCCGCTGCGCCGCCCCTCTCCCGCTGCGGCAGGCGAGGGGCTCACAACCATTCCTACAGATTGTGGAACTTGTAACTATAACGTCACAAATTACGAAATCATCCCCTTACCTGTACCACTAGCCAAAATGAAGAGGATCACTGCTGATTGCCCATGCGCTACACCATTCAAACATTACATGTTTTCACGAAAAAAACGCTGGTTGATTCCCCCTCGCCTGTGCCGCAGGCAACGGGAGAGGGGGTTAGGGGGTGAGGGCCACTCTGTAACCCGGCTACCATTGCATATCTGCCGTTGTCGTTTAATATACGATCAGCATCCGAAATCTCATCCCCCAAAGCCGAAGCGATAAAGCGTATGAGCAGCGAACACCAACCCTTCAGCCAGCTCTTGGCCGACGCAATCCGGCGCGGCCATGCCAGCATCGTGCAGCTACACGCGCTGACCGATATTCCCCTGGAAACGATCAAAAACTGGCTCGACGGTCGCTCGCTGCGGCCTCGACGCTGGCAAGATGTGATCAAGCTGGCGGCGGCGCTGCATCTAACCGTTCGCGAAACCAATCAGCTGCTGCACGCCGCGCAGCATCCGCCGTTCCACACGCTGCCGCTGGCGACGCTGCCCGGCAGGTACCACGATCTGCTGACGCGCTGGTATGCGGGCAGGCACATTCAAGGGCTGGGCGGCACCGACAGCAGCAGCGATCCACACGTGCTCGCGGCGGGACGCGCGCTCCTGGCTACGATTCCAGACCAGCATCCGCCTGCGATCACGCCGCTGCCGCACGGCTCACGCATGTTTTTGACGCCCAATCCGTTCTTTGTGGGCCGCACACAAGCGCTCTTAGCCCTCACACACGTACTGCTCAAACCGGCTGCCAACGCGACCGGGCCTGTGGCAGCGGCGACCGGACTGGGCGGTATGGGCAAAACGCAGCTCGCCACCGAATTTGTGCATCGCTACGGCCAATTCTTTGCCGGCGGCGTTTTCTGGCTCAATTTTGCCGATCCTGCCGCCGTGCCCAGCGAGATCGCCGCGTGTGGCAGCGCCGCCCACCTGGATCTGCATCCCAACTTTGCGCAGCTTGCCACCGACGACCAGCTGGCGCTGGTGCGCGCAGCCTGGCAGAGCCCGCTGCCCCGTCTGCTGATCTTCGACAACTGCGAAGACGAGGCGCTCCTGGCGCGCTGGCGACCGGCCTGCGGCGGCTGCCGGATTTTGATCACCAGCCGCCGGGCGCTGTGGGAGCCGGCCCTGGGTGTACAAACCCTGCCGCTCGACGTGCTGCCCCGCGCCGATAGCATCGCGCTCCTGCGGCAGCATCGCCCGGATCTGCCCGTCACGCTGCCGGTCCTCGACACGATCGCAACCGAGCTGGGGGATCTGCCGCTGGCTCTGCATCTGGCTGGATCGTATCTGGCGCGCTACCAGGCCGACCTCACGCCCGACGAGTATGTGACAGAGCTGCGCAAGACCACGCTGCGTCACCCATCGTTTCAGGGCAACCGCGTGTCGCCGACCGGCCATGTTCAGCATGTGGCCAAAACCTTTGCCCTCAGCTACGATCGCCTTGATCCGACGCATCCCGACGATCAGATCGCGCGTTTGCTGCTGAGCTGCACCGCCTACTTCGCACCCGGCGAGGCGATCCCGCGCCGGCTCTTGCTGGCCACGCTGCGCTACGCCGCCAAGCCTGTCGCCGCCGTCCATGCGGCGGTCGCGCTTGAACGACTGCTCGATCTGGGCCTGATCGAGGAGGTAGTTGGCGAAAGCTTACGAATGCATCGCTTGCTGCATCTGTTCATTCAGCAGCAGACGGATGCTCAGCACCAGGCCGCCGTCGAGCAAGCCCTGCTGGCCTTCGCCATTCCCGTCAACGGTGCCAGCGAGCTTGCGCCGCTCGTCGCGATCCAGAGCCATCTGCGC
>JAFAYS010000262.1 GCA_019240175.1 Chloroflexota bacterium
CGTTGTTCTTTGTTCTTTATCTGAAGGAGCTTCTTCATGCAGGATTCGCTGATCGGCTATCTCCAAACTGTTTCGTTTGCTACCCAGCTGGCTGAGTGGGCGCGGATCGAAACGTGTTCCAACGATCCCGAGGGTCTCGCTCAGTTCGCCAGGCTGCTGAACGATCGTTTCACGCAGCTCGGCGCAGCCACAGAGCCGGTCGGCGAAACCCATCTGCTGGCGCGCTGGCCAGGTGACGGCAAGCCGCTGCTGCTGCTCGCCCACTTCGATACGGTCTATCCGCGTGGCACGCTGGCAACGCAGCCGATTCGGCAGCGCGGCGACAAGCTGTACGGCCCAGGAGTCGTCGATATGAAAGGCGGCCTGCTGATGGGCTGCATCGCGATCGAAGCACTCCAAGCTTTAGATCGTACGTGGCGACGACCGATCTGGTTTTTATGCACCAGCGACGAGGAGATCGGCAGTCCAGGCGCGCGGCTATACATCGAGGATCTGGCGCGGCAATCGCAGGCGGCGCTGGTGTTGGAGGCGGCGGCGACCGGCGGCGCGCTCAAAACTGCCCGTAAAGGCGTTGGCCTCTACGAGCTGGCGATCACTGGCCGCGCCGCGCACGCCGGCGTTGCGCCGGAGCAGGGCCGCAGTGCGCTGCTGGAGCTAGCTCACCAGATTATCTGGTTGCACAGCCTGAACGATGCCGAGACCGGCACGACCGTCAACGTGTGTACGGCAGGCGGCGGCACGACCACCAATGTGATCCCGGCCAGCGCCCGCGCCGAGGTCAACGTGCGGGTGCGAACCATCGCCGAGGCGGATCGGCTGGCGCGCGAGTTTGATGCGCGGCGTGCGGTCGACGAGGACGTGACGATCCGCTTCACGGGCGGCCTGAATCGCCCGCCGATGGAGCGATCGCCCGAGATTGTCCAGCTTTTTGAGCACGCGCGCGGCCTGGCGAACGAATTGGGCTTCGACCTCGGCGAGGCGGCGACCGGCGGCGGCTCCGACGGGAACTTTACGGCGGCGGTCGGCGTGCCCACACTGGACGGCCTGGGACCGATCGGCGGCGGCGCGCACTCGCTGTACGAGCATGTCAATCTCCATTCGTTCGTGCCGCGCACGGCGCTGCTGGCGCGACTGCTGGAAACGCTATGAGCCGCGCCGTGCAACTGCCAATCGGCGGCGACCCGCGACCATTGCGCCGGCTGATCGCTGGGCTGCTGGGCGTGTACCTGTTCATCTATGTGTTCGCGGTGCCAATGCTGATGCTGGATCTGGTGCCAGCCTGGGGCACCTGGATGGGCGGCTTTCTGCTGATCTTGCAGGGCAGCCTGCTGGCGCTGTGGCTGGCGGCGAACGCCGGCGGGCGCGGCTGGCTGGCGGCGGCGTTGATCGCCGTGCTGTCGTGGGCCGTGGAGCACGTCGGCGTCACGACGGGTGTGCCATTTGGGAGCTACGCCTACACCGATGTGCTGGGCTGGAAGCTGGGCGGCGTGGTGCCGCTGCCGATCCCATTCGCTTGGCTGCTGGTGGTGCCCGCCGCAATCGGAGCAGCGCGCCTGCTGTTAGGGCCATCGCGGCGCTGGATCGGGCTGCTCGCGCCCCTGCTGGCACTGGCGCTGGATCTGCTGCTGGAGCCGGTCGTGGCCTATATCATGGACTACTGGCACTGGCTGGACAGCGGGCCGTACTATGGCGTGCCGACAGCCAACTTCATGGCCTGGGGCGTGACAGCGTTGGTGCTGACGCTGCTGACGCTGGTGCTGGGCGGCAGGCGGCTGCACAATCCGGTGGTGCTGCCGGATGTGCCGGTACTGCTGTATCTGCTCAATCTGGTGCAGTTCACGCTGGTTGATCTGGCGTACGGCTACGGGTGGGCGGCGCTGATCGGCGCGGCGGTGGCGGCGGTGCTGCTCTGGCGAATTCAAGCCGAGGGTCAACTGGTGCAGCGGCTACGCGCGGAGCTTGCGGCGGCTGCGCGATTCTGAAGCTCAGCAAATATTGGTAGCAACGGCAAGCTGATGTAGTTCTAGAGGAAGGCCGACTTGATGTGCAGTCCTTCGATTGCACCTACCCCACCAGAGACAGATGCCTGATGCGCCGATAATTATGTGTCAGGAGGCGACCAACTACGGGCTTACACATCAGGCTGGCGCGGACGAGGGCGATAGCAACTGCTCGATGGATATGCCAGCGGTCGTCATGCTTAGACGGCTGAGCCAGGTCGTGAATTGCTCGGCAGTGAAAGGCAGATCGTGCTCCAGCCACCACAGCACCGCGCCGACGAACGCATATGAGATGTAGTGTAGCTGCATCTCAACGGGTGGCTCTTGCGGGCTAGTCGTTTTGTTGAAGCGTGAGAAGAGATGCCGGTAGCGCTGCTCGGACAACTGACGAAAGCGGTAGGTAAACACCGAGTCGCCACGCTTGCCGAG